>CAYSGJ010000058.1:0-10817 GCA_964430705.1 uncultured Desulfobacterales bacterium
CCTACGCGCACTTATGAGCGAGTTTTTGCCTGTTGATACCAAAATAGCCGGCTGTTGACACACACGGCTATCCCTCAAGTATGCTTTAACCGGATGAACAAAAAAAAGCTTCATCCGGTAAAAGCGTACGTCTTCAATCCTCCACGAAGTCGGGTGTTTTGGTGTCAACCGGCAAACTGTCTGAGCGAATTAGAGCGCGTTGGGGCGAGCCCAATCCATGCGTGCGGCAACAAGGTAAACGAGGCCTTCTTGTCAGTCCGTTGATTTTACCGGCTTGGATCAGGTTCGCCCCTACGCGCACTTATGAGCGAGTTTTTGCCTGTTGACACCAAAATAGCCGGCTGTTGACACACGCTGCTATCCGTCAAGTATGCTTTAATCGGATGAACAAAAAAAAATACAGGATTCCCGGTATTCCTGAAAGCTATATGCGCAGCTATGCTGTCCGTTATTCAGCCGGCAGCCACATTATTTTGATTGTTGCCGGCCGATTGTCGCGGTCATCAGGGCTGCGAAGTCGTTTGTCGTCTTATTTTTCCGGTTGTAGGAGATTGACGTGAGTGAACCAAACACACTGCTTAAAGCACACCACGGGCTCTTGATCGTGGACGTACAGAATGATTTCTTCCCGGGATGGGAACTGCCCGTCGAGGGCGCCGAAAACATCGTTCCGGTTCTGAACAGATGGATAGCGGCAGCGCAGACACAAAAAATTCCAGTCTACGTTTCGCGAGACTGGCATCCGGTTCGTCACCCGAGCTTCCAGGAGCAGGGCGGACTGTGGCCTGTGCATTGTTTACAAGACAGCCCGGGGGCACGGTTTCATCCCGACCTGAATCTTCCCGAGGGCACGGTTAAAATTACCAAAGGGGTCCGTTTTGACCAAGATCAAAACTCCGCATTTGATGAGACAGGTTTTGCCGAACAGCTCAAACGAGACACGGTGACCCACCTGTGGGTAGGCGGCCTGGCCCTGGATGTCTGTGTTCTGGCCACGGTCTTGGACGGTCGCAAAGAAGGCCTAGAGATGCGCCTGATACGCAAGGCAACCAAGCCCGTCGCGCCGAACGAAGGTGAAAAGGCGCTGCAGAAGATGCATGACGCGGCAGTCTTGATTTTTGAGGACTAAAACCCCGCGATGCGCCCGTTGAGCAACACCGGCTGCGCATTAAGCAACACTTAGGCTTCACCGGATTCTTGGGAAGAAGTTTTTGCATGGCGTCTTTTACTTCGCTGACACCGGCAACGGACCAACTGCCCTTAACGGCCCACTTAAGCGACAGGGATGTGGGAACCGTCCCGGAAAGCGTGACGACTCCGTCCCGGACATCAACGGTAATGTGATCCGCCGCCACACGGTCGTCTTGATGAAGCTGCCTGATAACGGCTTCCTTGATCGTTGAATCTGTCTTTGTCATGTCTTTCCTCCGTCGTAAAATCCTTCTATCAGCGCGGCCGTCTCTTGTTCCGATACGTCGAACCAGTTTTGGTAAGCGTCGGCTACCGCAAAAAAGGGGCCCGACCTGACATTGGCGCAGTAGAGCGCATCGGCCGATTCGGCAATACGTTGCACCGTGTGCTCCGGTCCGGTCGGCACAGCCACGACGATTTGAGACAGAGGCTTTTTGCGAAAGGCCTTGATAGCCGCCTCCATCGTAAATCCGGATGCGAGCCCGTCATCCACCAGGATGACGGTGCTGTTTTTTGTCAATGCATCAAGACAGCGGTCCGTATGAAACAAAGCAGTGCGGCGCCGAACTTTACTCCGAGTCTGTGTAATTCCCTCCTCGACCTGTTTCTTGTCAAGATGCATACCACGCACAAGTTGCTCGTTGAGCAAGACGGTACCATCGAAGGCCACCGCTCCGTAACCCACCTCGCTGTTCCAGGGTAGTGTCATTTTACTGACTGTGCCCGCACAAAGGGGAAGCCCCCACATTCCGGCAATCTCCGCGGCAACAGGCAAGCCGCCTGCTGGAATGCCGAAAATAGTCGGCGCGTCATGCCGGTATGCTTCGAGCATTTCGGCAAGGACACGACCGGCATGTGTGCGATTCCGAAATACGTGCACAACATCGCGCAGATCTCTTATTTCGGTATAATCAGCCATATCACATCCAGTAAGACAAAAAGTGCATGAGTTCTTCGGGCGGCGTAATCCAGATACCAGCGGCCGTAGGCCGCAGTTCACGGCGTACCAGCACACCCAAACCGGAACCACGGATGGCCCTGAAGGCGTCCTCGTCGGTTAGGTCATCGCCCAGGTAGGCTGATACGGCCCCTTCATCCGATTCAGCCAAAATGGTTTTTACCGCGTCCCCCTTGTCTCTTGCAGGTACGCGCAGCTCCAGACCGCCGTCAAATTCTCCATATCTCAGCTCCCAGGTTTTGGCGATGAGCGACCATTCCGGTTCAACGACCGTTTTTATTTTGTTGGACAGGCCGTTGTCGAGTCCCCTCCAATGAATGGCCACAGATCCGGGCTTGGCTTCCGATAAACCATCAAGCCCTTTTTCTGCAATCCACTCGTCGGCTCTGACTAATCCGGTCAGGGACTTTTCGTCCATGGGCGCGACTTCGTAAGTCCCGTCGCGTTTTAAGTGCTCCAAACCGTGAACCCCCCATATTTCGGGGGTTTCCTTAAGCTCTAAAAGCGGTAACAGGTCGTTGACAGCCCTTCCGGTAACGATCACCAGCCGCGTATCCTCCCGGCTCATGATCGTATCTAGGATTTGTCGGATGCCCGGGTAAGGAAACGCCTTTGCGGGTTTTGCGCGAAACGGCGCCAGCGTACCATCGTAGTCAAGAAAAAGAACCCTTTGCGCAGCCGTATGCAGGTCCCTGCAAAAGATTTCGACGTCTATGTCGGCGCTCAATGCACGCATACCATGTTTATTCTGCCATAGTCGGATAGCAACATGAAATACATGATTCCATGTATTGAGACGAATGCATGCTGAACGGGTTTGTGTAACGATCGTTAACACATTCCGAGAAGGAAAATGTATTACAAACGCCAAAACAAATGAAGGGTGTTTCCAAAAACTTTCAATCAAACGGCGACCCGACAGGTGGTCTGTCTCGTCAGGAGTGCGTAATCCGATGCCAGTATGTACGCCATATTTGCTTCAACGCTTTTTTCCGTATTCACCCTTAAATGTAAGGATTCCGGCAGTTCGTCCGGTGGCTCGTAGCGCCTTTTAAGCGCTTCAAAATGTTGGAGCCGGGCCTCTGAATCCGAAGATTTTTCTTCCCGGCTTTCCAAACGCTCTTTCATGCAACGATCCGAACACGTACATTCTATAAAAAGCACGTTTACGTCCCGGTCCCTTGCCAAACGGATGGCCTCGGTACGATCATGGACCTTGCTGTAAGTGGCGTCCAGGATTACGGACCGTCCCTTTTCGAGTTGTTCCTGGGCAAGCAGTAGAAGTTTCCCGTATGTCAGAGCCGTCGCACCTTTAGAGTAAATTCCCGCTTCAAAACCAACGGGGCCATGCTCCTCCGGGTTTACTTCAAACAAGGCCTTTCGGACCTGGTCGGAATGAAATACGTTCACATTCAATGTCCCGGCCAGCTCTCCGGCAATAGTGGTCTTTCCGGATGCGGCCATTCCGCAGACTACCCAAAGGGTCGGACGGGTAAACTGCACGGCATATCGATAGGCAAAATCCATGTAGCGACGAGCGCTTTGAACAATATCATCTTTTTGAGTCTTTGGGACATGGTTGTTCCGCAGACGGAGACAGTCCACTTTCATACGGACAAAGGCGCGATAACACTTGTAGAAATCAAGCAGTACAAACACATCGCGATCTCCGGAGCATTGTACATAAGCCTCCATCAAGGCCTGGGAGGTATCCCGGCCGTCGCGACAGTCAAGATCCATGCTCAAAAAGGCCAGGTCCGAGGTGATGTCCCCATACCGGAAACGGTCATTAAACTCAATGCAATCGATGATCTGAAGTCCTTCAAAAAAATATATGTGATCTGATCGCAAGTCGCCGTGGCAGTCACGAATCTTTTTTTTATCGATGCGTCGCTGAAAAAGTGTCTTGTGTCTTTCCAAAAAGGCGCGCACCGCCGCCCGTACAATTTCAAAATGGCGTCGATCGATGACAGGGCCCGCAAAATCTTCGGTCTGAGAAAAATTTTCTTCCCAGTTCTTTGATATCACCGCCCCGGCGCCGAAGGCGCTGATATTGTCTCCCGAATCCGCGTTTTGATAAAATTCACACAGAAAAAGAGCCAGCCTTTCTATATCCCTGGGGAGGAGTTTGTTTTGCTTCAAAAGTTCCCGCATGGATCGGTCTGCGGGAAGCTGACGCATTTTGACCGCGTATTCGATCGGTTCACCCGGTCCGTCGAGATAGTATCGGTTGTCCTTTTCGGTAATAGCGGCCACCCCGAGATATACATTTTGGCTTAATCGCCGATTCAAGACGAGCTCCTGATGACAGAAAAACCGCCTTTTTTCCAGCGTGGTAAAATCTAAAAAACCGAGGTCCACAGATTTTTTGATCTTGTAGACATACGAACCGGTCATGAACACAACAGAGATGTGGGTTTCCTCTCTTTCGACGGCCTGGACCGCATGGGGATAAAATTCGGGATGGTGCATGATTTGAAAGAGCTTGTTCACATCTATTTCCCGTTTTGAAACATTCTCAAATCTTCTTGCAGGCTGCCGAGATGCATCTTCGGTCGGCAACATACTTTTGCACTTTTTACTGGAGGAAAATACACCTTGTCAGCCACGCAAGCAAATGTCTTTCTACACGCAGATCTTGTCTTGGACAGCGCTTCATGAACCGGGAAACCCGCCGGTCCCCGGAAAACGGCTGTTGCACAGACCACTCTCCCTACGCAATCGCTTGACTTCATATACACGAAACCCCCTATTAACCTTATTACACTTGTTTCCTAAACTTAGTAAAAATGTGTTTCATGCGCACTGCTATGATGTAGACCCTGAAATATCGGCACCGGTACGACGCAGTCAAAACCCAAAAAAAGTCGCGTGTGGACAAACGGCTGCGTCACCAAAGGTTATCTTAGGATCTCACCATGAACAACAACAAAAAAGTTTTTTTGCTTGTCTTGTCGGTCATCGCGGTCGCCGGAATCATATATACTATTACAAAATATGGACGTTTCGATTGGTTCGATCGGGTGGTCCATGAAAAAACCCCGGCCCATTGGTTTGTCGTCGCGATGGCCCTGTTGCCCAATGTCGGTCTGCCTATTTCTGTTTTTCTCGTCCTGGCCGGGGCCAAATTCGGTCTGGTCGGCGGCCTGTTGGCGGCATTTGTTACTATGCCGACCCATTTATTGTTTTCTTTTTTTGCGGTTCACTCCGTCTTTCGGCCCACGCTGGTAAAACTGTTGCACAAAATGGATTATCATCTTCCTGAAATTCCACAAAAACGGATAGCTCCCTTCGCCGTCCTCTTTGTCGGGGTTCCCGGCCTGCCCTATGCCGTTAAAAATTACGGTCTGGCCCTGACCGGAATTCCATTTCGTTACTATTTCGGGATCAGCCTGCCCATCAACCTACTGTTAAGCGTACCTGTCATCGGTTTGGGGGCATCGGCTATTGAGATGAATCTTCGGCTGTTTTTTCTTTTTGCCGCTGTTCTTGTCATAGGTTACGTGATCATTTTGTGGATGAAGAGAAATATTGGCAATCCCGCGTCCTGATAGTGCTTCCGAGGCCATCAACTCCGTTCTTGCCGTCCGTTGTTTTCAGAATATATCCGTATGTAGCGGTTGCGCCGGATGGCCGGGTTTAGGCATCCCCGACGTACCGCCGCAGGTCCAAGGCGTTGCGCACGGCGTAGCCTTGATCGTCGTTGTTGAAATAGACGTACACATCGGTCCCTTCGGCCAGACGGTCCTTGATCCACCGTGCCCGCGCCGACAGGACCTGATGGCTGTAAGAGCCCGAATAGCCGTTGCCGTGGAAACGCAAGTAAGTCCAGTCAGCGGTCAGGCGACGCGGGTGCTCTTTTAGCATGTCGTGAATGCAAAGCGCGGCGTTGTGCGCCTGAAGTACCTGGTAGACCTCCGGACAAAGCCAACGCGGGTCGCGGAACTCGATGGCCCAGCGACGGCGACGAGGCGCCTTGCGAAGAAAAGCCGCAAGCCGCTGAGGGTCGGCGCGCCAGTGGGGCGGTAATTGTACCAGGATCGGCCCAAGGAAAGCCTTCAGGCGTTCAGCACGGTCGAGAAACATCCTGATGCTGCCGGCCGGGTCTTTCAATTTCTTCATGTGCGTTCCATAGCGGCTGAATTTGAGCGCGTAGCGAAATCCCTGAGGCGCCTTGTTCCGCCAACGGTCGAACGTATCCGCCTCCGGCAGGTTGTAGAAAGTGTTGTTGATCTCCACGGAATCGAAATGATCGGCATAATAATCGAACCACTTTCGTTTGCCGAGACCATGAGGATAAAACGCCGGCTGCCAATGCTTGTATTGGTAGCCCGAGGTACCGATTAGACAGACCGCCTTTTTTCGCCGGGCCATAAGATTGCCTCCCATTTTTCGGCGCCGGTTCGGACGATTTGCATTATTCTTCCCCTGCGCCCATATGGCAAAACCCTTCCCGATTATTCCAATATCCTGAAATGTTAACACATTTCGAGAAAACGCCGAAACGGTTACTCCTTTTTTATCTTTCTAAATTCCTCTTTATCAATGGGGCAAATCATGTATTTCATCGATTTTTTCGGATCCGTTTCCTTCCGCTGTACACTTGCCCTCCTCACGGGTTTGTTTGGTGTAAAACCGATAAGATCCCTGGGCCTTGACAAGGCGTCCGAAGGCGTTATCTTTTAAAATAACATGGTAATAACAATATTATCCGTTGAGCTCGGCTCGTTGCCCAAAGAAAGGGTTTCGTGTGAGCCGACATGGTTGTGTGCAAAAAACGCGAAGGCGGCATCTTCAATCAGAAGCGCTTTTCGACGGCGGACATTCCGGACAGGGGAGTCCGTTTGTTTTATAGGGAGGCAAAGGAAAATAACATGCCAAAAACCGGAATAACTTCAGACTTAAGTAAGGCGATAACGAAAGGCAGGACACAGGGATACCTGACCTATGGAGAGTTGAATAATGCTCTTCCCAAAGGAAGGATCTTACCTGCCAAAGTAGATCATATCATGACGGTCCTTGGAGACCTGGGTATTGCGTTGGTTGATGAAAAAAACCACCGGCCGTTTGGCTCCCGCAAAGACGACAAGGCACAGCAAAACACCGGCATGCCGCATACGGCCGGAACACGACAGGGCGTGCAGGTGGGTGATTCGGTTCAAATGTATCTTCGCGACATGAGATCCATCTCGATGTTCACGCACGATCAAGAGGTTGAAACAGCCAAGCAGATCGAATCGGGCGAACGGGACGTGCTGAAAAGTCTGGCGCAGTCCGGTGTGGGAGTCGAAAAGATCATCAGCCTTGGGCAAGCGCTTGAAAAAGGTCACATCCGTCCGAGAGATTTTCTGCTGAATATCGATTTGACAATGGAAACGGAACATAGACGAAGTATTCTTAAAGCCGTTAAAGAAATTCAAGCAATCCACGCAGAGAATGACCTGTTCAGAGAGTTATTGTATCGGAGCGATATGGATCGCAAAGCGCGTCGCAGGCTCATAAAACGCATCAACCGAAGGAGCCGGAGAATCTTTGCGAAAATCAAGGATTGGAGACTGGATGCCCGTGTGGTCCATGCCGTCACAGAGCAAATCAAAAAAGACATCGCCGATTTAAACGCCATCTCAGAGAAAGAGCTGCAACTGAAAGCCGACAAACAAGAACTTAAAGACGTACTGACGCGAATTCAAAAAGCGCAGCAAGATACATCCACGGCAAAACAGCAAATGATCACCGCCAATCTGCGTTTAGTCGTCAGCATCGCCAAAAAGTATACGAATCGAGGGCTGCATTTTTTGGATCTGATTCAGGAAGGAAATGTCGGCCTGATGAGAGCCATCGACAAGTTCGACTATAGGAAAGGGTACCGGTTCAGCACGTATGCCTGTTGGTGGATCAGGCAGGCTATGACAAGGGCTATTGCCAATCAATCACGAACCATTCGAATTCCGGTCCACATGGTGACAAGGATCAACAAGTTGGCTCAGGTTACAGAAGCGCTCGTTCAGGAATTTGGACGAGAACCCACACCAGAAGAAATCGCCGAGAAAACGGGATTTCCTGTGGACAATATACGCACGACATTAGCCAGCCCCAGGGAGCCCATTTCTCTGGAAGCGCCCATTGGAGACCATGAGGATAGTCAACTAGCCGATTTCATCGAGGACAAGGACTCCGAATCGCCTCTGGAGACCAGTATCCGGGTAAATCTATCAGAGCAGATTCGCAAAGCGCTTGCCACCCTTACCCCTCGGGAAGAGAGAGTGCTGCGCATGCGCTTTGGCATCGGGGAAAAGTCGGATCATACCCTCGAGGAAGTGGGAAGCGACTTCGACGTAACCCGAGAACGGATCCGGCAGATTGAGGCAAAAGCCCTCGGAAAGTTGCGTCACGCCACAAGAAGAGGCAATCTCGAGCCGTTCTTGGTCATGCTGGAAAAACGGTAACCGGACGGTTATTGGGATCACACATCGCTTTAAGGCCCCGCTCAGTAAAAAAAACACGTACGGTTTAAAAGAAAATACAGTTCTCTATAAAGCTTAAGTAACACCGTTTTCCAGCCTATGGGCATTGGTCCTCCAGGCGGCCAAAACTCGCCGCAAAGGCCGCGTAAGGACCGCCGTCGACGGGTAACCGCGCATCATGGGAGAGGTTATGATGGTTTGTAAGCCCTCCGGAAAGGCTGAGCAGCGGCACCCCCAACTCGGCCTAAGCGGCTCAGACAGTTGCTCGGCCTTGCGGCCCCATACCCATAGGCCTCTGGAACTTGAGCTTTTTGGATAACCGCTAATAAGAATTTTCGCGCCAAGCGAATACTTTGTGTATGTGGTTCGTATCAGATAGTGAAAAGCATGCTTTTGCCGACTCAAAACATTCATGGAAAGACTGAAAAGGAGAAAAAAACATGAAAACAAAAGTGGCCGCACTGGTACTGATCACTGTGATGTCCGTATGTTCGCTTGTCTATGCTTTTGATGGGGGTCGGGGGCAGAGAGCCTGCAACAAGGCCCAAAGGTTTGAACTCCTGGCTCAGCTTCCCGAGGAAAAAGAAGCGCTTTTCCATCAGACCATGAGAGAAGCCCGGGAAAAGGGGTATGAGTTGCGGGAACAAATGAAAGTGCTTCGGGAAGAGATCAAAGATATTATTATCGCCGATCGGTTTGACGAGGATTTGTTCAGGGAAAAGGCCGATCGTTTAGAAGAACTTCAAATGGAAAAGCACGCAACCATGGAGGAGGCTATTGTGATTCTGGCAAGGCAGTTCACAGCGGATGAACGCACGATTTTGGTGCAATTGCTTCCAGGAAAGAAGAATAAGAGCCGTTATGCGCCAGGCCCGAGGAATCCATAGGCCACCAGGAAAAATTGTGTGAGGGTAAGCCGCTCGGTTTATCCTCACACAATTTATACACACTCTCATCATAGGATGGACTGCCGACCAAAAATCCGCCCGGAACTCCATTTGGGTCTGAAAGGGACGGCGTTTCGTCTCGTTTTAGAGGGGGCTAAGGGAGATTTAGAAAAGGGTCTGTACTATGTCGAGGAGATAATTCATATCTTTTTTTCAGGTCGTGGTTGTAGGCGGATATCCGTGAAGATGGAGCGACATCTCTCAGATCTTAATGACGAAACTCTGATTTCCGAGATAGGGCGGGGAAGCCATGAAGCGTTTGCCGCTCTTGTGCGGCGCCACACCGATCGATTCTATCGTATTGCTTACCGGTTTGTATCGAACAAGAACGATGCAGAGGATATTGTGCAGGAAGCATTTTTGAAAATATGGGATAGGCCGAGGCTTTGGGATCCCGGAAAGGGAGCCAAATTTACCACTTGGTTCTACAAGGTCATCATTAATCTGGGTATTGATCATGTTAAGAAAAAAAGACCCCTGCACCTTCCTGATGGGATTGAGTTGGAAGATGGAAATCCCGGGCAAGAGGCGCTTTTGGATACTCATCAGAAACAGATTATGCTGGAGCATTTCATTCGTGAACTGCCGCAACGGCAGCAATTGGCCCTTAACTTGTGCTTTTATGAAGGATTGCCCCATTGCGAGGCAGCCGAAATCATGGGTGTGAAGTTGAAGGCGTTGCAATCGCTTCTCATGCGCGCCAAAACCACGCTGAAGGACAAGGTAAATCTATATCTAGGGGGAGGCTCTGAAAGACAATGAACTTAAAAGCGTTCAAAAAAAACATGGCTGTCTATGGCTCTGACGTGAACAATTGGCCGAAAGGCATCAAAGAGGCAGGGCTGAGGGCGCTGAAAAGTTCATCTGAAATTCGGTCCTTGTTGGCTTATGAGGCGCGTTTTGAAAGCCTTCTCACAAAAAGGAAGTATGAGGCGCCGTCTCCTGATTTGGGCCAGCGCATCAGCGCTGCTGTTGTATATAGAGAGGAAAAGTCGCAACATGCCTCCCGGGGGTTCTTTTCCGCGTTGCTTGCGGAATTGGGTTTACCCCGGCCGGCACTGACGGCAGTTGCCCTGGCGCTTATTTTTGCCCTGGCTATAGGATTCGCAGCAGGTTTTGCAACCACTTCGGGGTCCCTGTCCGCCGAACAGTATCAAGCAAATCTGGAGGACTTTCTCTACTATGAAGGAGAGGTTCTATGAACAAAAAGATGAAAGGCCTGGTTATCGGTTCACTTCTCCTGAACGTTTTGCTTGT
>CAYSGJ010000059.1:0-9821 GCA_964430705.1 uncultured Desulfobacterales bacterium
AACTTTAAAGCTTAATTTATTTCGCTATATAATAATTCGCACCAACTTGGTTGAAGTGTCTATTCATTCCGCCCTTTGTCGTTTTGCCGATTCTTGCGCATTGGCGGCTTGCAGTCCGCGGTTATCGTGCGGCCCTGTTGCCGCGCCGACATCTCCACCTGCTCAAACCGGTTGATAAACTTGCCGATGGCCACGCCAAGCGCTGTGTCCGGATGCACTCCCAAAGATCGGCTCAAAGAGATCGTGCCCAACAGCAAATCGCCTAATTTTTCCGTATATTCCCCCTCCTTGCTCCTATCCACCACCTCCTTCAACGCAGCCGCCTCACGATAAATTTCGGCGATCCCTTGGTTGGTGACGGACGACTCAAATCCCATTGCAGACGCCCTCTCCAACAAGCGGCAGGCCCGCATTAACATCGGCAACCCTGTGGGTACCTCATCGCGTAATGCACTCTGTTGCCCTGCACCATGTTGGGATTCGGTCGCCTTAATTTCACGCCACTGCTTTTTGACGTCTTCCACGCCGGCGACTTGGGCCTCTCCAAAAACGTGAGGGTGCCGGCGGATCATCTTTTTTACAATTTTTTCGAGCACATCTCCTATATCGAAAGCCCCGGCCTCTTCAAAAAGCCTTGCCAGAAACACGATATGAAACAGCAGGTCGCCCAGCTCACCGCAGATCTGCTCGTCGGAGCCGGACTCCAAGGCATCCAGTACTTCATAGGCCTCCTCAATAAGGTGAACTTTTATTTTTCCAGGGGTTTGCGCCCGATCCCACGGACAACCGGTATCACTTCGCAAAGTCTTAACCAGGTCGACCAGACGGCTAAGGGCCCGATCGGTCGCTACGGTTTGTCCCACGATTCTTTCAATGCCTCGATATTTTCGTGGAATCTTTCCTTCATTTCCAAAGGTATTGCGGCGGCCATCTTCTCCGAAGCTGTGCTCACATGGGGAGCAATGCGGGAATTTGTTATGACAGGGGCATTTTTGGGAAGAAACGCCGTGAGGGCTATAAGCAAAACGGATACGATGAGAATGGCCTTGACAACGGCAAAAGCACCACCAAGAATCCGGTCCACCCAGCCCAGCGACGTTATCTTAAAAACGTGCTTGAGAACCATGCCGACGAACCCGATGACAAAAAAAATGACGCTGAATGCAAGGAAGAAACTGATGATATATAAATAAGACTTATTGGCAATGAGTTGCGAAAGCCACGTGGCAATCAGAGGATAGTACGTGTATGCTCCGTAAAAACCAACAAGCACCCCAACGATGGAGGCAACCTCTTTGATGATGCCTCGGAAGAGGCCTCGGACAAGACAAAATCCCGCAATAATACAGATGGTTATGTCAAGGGCATTCATGAATACGGCCTTTTCTTCACCAGGCTCTTGCAGTACTGAGCCTCTAACAAATGGTCATATTGAAGTCAAGCCATTTTTCCTGCCGCCACCGACGGCTTTTTTCCGTCTTTTGCCGTTTGCAAAAGCACCAAGACCTGTGCTAGAAAGACTATCCAATGAAAACACCGGCAATACAAGCAGGATCTGCGTCAGCGGGTCCTGTTGAACGCAAGATGGTCTTTGAGGACAACCTTCTCGTCAGGAGCCTTCTCGGAGAACAGAATTCACACCTCCGACAGATAGCCCGCTCCTTGGATATCGAGATGCATTCGCGAGGCAATGCCGTTCATCTGCAAGGCGATGCCATAGCCGTCGCCTTGGGAGAAAAAATCCTCAAAAACCTGTATGATCTCGTCGCAGAAGGATTCCCGCTTTTCCCCAGTGACATTGACTATGCGATCCGGATTTTGAGCACGGACGACCGTGTCGGCCTAAAAGAAATTTTTCTGGACACCGTATATATCACATCGCAAAAAAGACCCATCGCCCCCAAAGGGTTGGCCCAAAAGACCTATATAGACGCCATACGGCGATTTGACATCGTTTTCGGCATCGGTCCGGCAGGCACCGGCAAAACGTACTTGGCCATGGCCATGGCCGTTTCCGCTCTGACCAAAGGTCAGGTCCATCGCATTATCCTTACACGGCCTGCCGTGGAAGCGGGAGAAAGCCTGGGGTTTCTGCCTGGAGATCTTTATGAGAAAGTCAATCCTTATCTGCGCCCACTTTACGATGCCCTTCATGACATGATGCGCTTTGAAAAGGCCACCCGTCTGATCCAACAGGGGGCCATTGAGGTGGCGCCGTTGGCTTTCATGAGAGGTCGCACGTTAAACGATTCCTTCGTCATTCTGGATGAGGCGCAAAACACCACATCCGAACAGATGAAGATGTTCTTGACACGCCTGGGTTACAGCTCCAAAGCGGTTATTACCGGGGATGTGACTCAGATTGATTTGCCTAACGGCAAGACCTCCGGCCTTGTGGAAGCCCACGGCATTCTACGGAACATCAAGGGAATCGGTTTTGTGCCCTTTTCCAAAAAGGACGTGGTTCGACATCGATTGGTTCAGGATATTATTGAGGCGTATGAGAATCTTGACAAAAAAAAGATACCCATTACCCCTGCCTATAGAAATGAAACATACCAAATCGAAGAATAAACGTAAGATATCTTTTCTCAGCTCCGTGAGCGAAGATGTCCAGATCAAATGGTTGATTCTGCTGGGAACGACAATGCTCGTAACCCTTTTATTATTCCCCTCCCTTTGGCGGTTTACCCCCGAATACCGCATTGGGGATGTGGCCGAAAAAAACATCAAATCCCCAAAAAGTTTTCTCGTTGAAGACAAAGAAGCGACGCAAAAAAGGCGAGAAGAAGCCGCGCTTTCCGTGCTTACCCTTTACGATTTTGACGACGGGTTGGCTGCGAAGCTCGAAGCCAAGGTGATCAAGGCCTTTGATCACATGCAGACAATGCTGTCGGAGCAAAAAAACGAGACAATAGAGACGCCAAAAGACGTCTCAGCTTTAAATCAAGCAAACATATCCGAAGATCAACCTGGTGCGCCGCTTTCGTTGCACGATTTAATATGGCAAGAAAAACCCGCCTTCGAAGCAATGCTTGGAGTTGAAATCAGCAACGGGGCCTATGAGCTATTGGAAAAGGAAAGCTTTTCTATGTCCATTGCTCGAGGAATCACCGAACTCCTGCGAACCGTATATCAACGTGGGATTGTGGGACAAAAACAACTGCTCCAGCCGGAGCAACAACACGGCATCATCATTCGCCCACTGTCCTCGAAACAGGAAATCCATGAAAAGGATTTGAAAAAATTTCTCAGCCTCGACGGGGCCAATGTTGCCCTGGCAGACGCAGGCAAGGCCCAGCTAAAGAATGTGGACTATTCTGTCCGAAAACTGATCATCGATCTGGCGCAAAGTCTTGTCCAGCCCAACTTGACACTTAACAAAGGCGAAACTGAAGAACGAAGGGCAAGGGCCGCAGACCAAGTCAAAGCAGTACTGACCCAGATCAAAAAAGGCGAAATGCTTGTGCGGGAAGGGGAGAAAATATCCGCTCTTCACATGGCAAAGCTCAATACCCTTCAATCTGAAATGCAGAAAAAACCGGTTTTTACGATCAGCATCGGCTTTATTCTCCTTTCAATCATATTTCTGCTCATTTCCTTTACAATCAATTTTGGAGCGAACACGGGTCTTTCGTTGAAGAACAACGACCTGTTGTTCTTATGCGTCATGCTTGTCATACTGTTTGTGGTCAGTGAAGTCTCGGTCTATCTGGTCAAAGGGATAGCCGTTAACATTCCTTATGCCATTGAGACTTCGTCCGCTTTCTACGCGATGCCAATCGCATCGGGAGCAATGACGGTGTGTCTGTTTCTGGGTTTGACCGTAGCCTTGCCCTATGCCATAGCAACAGCCTTTGTGACGGCCTTCCTTTTTGAAAACCAATTCGACATGTTTCTTTTCATTCTTTTGAGCAGCATGGTCGGTGCGTACCTGGTTCGCAGTTGCCGAGAACGGGGTGTTCTTATTAAGGCCGGTCTGAAAGTAAGCATTGTGAATGTCGCCGTAATAACGGCCCTTCATATGCTTCGGGGCTCAGCTCTCGAACTGAAGCTGGTTTGGGACTGGGTCTTTGGCATCCTTGGCGGGGTTACATCAGGAATTCTCACGACAGGTTTCGCCCCGGTCGTGGAAATGGTTTTCGGATATACCACCGATGTTAAACTTCTGGAGCTGGGCAATCTTGACCGTCCTGTTCTTCGACAACTCATGCTTGAAGCACCCGGCACGTATCACCACTCGGTCATCGTGGGAAGTCTCGTCGAAGCGGCGGCGGCACCGGTCGGCGCCAACCCCTTGCTGGCAAAAGTGAGCGGTTATTACCACGATATCGGCAAAACCAGCAAACCACAATATTTTATAGAAAACCAAGCACCCGGCAAAAACAGGCACGACAAACTGGCACCCTCCATGTCGAGTCTGATCCTATTGTCACACGTCAAAGACGGTGTTGAGCGGGCCAAACGTCACAAGCTTGGGACTGCTATTACGGATATCATTCAGCAACATCACGGCACCGGTCTTATCAGTTTTTTCTATGAAAAAGCAAAGCAGATGAAAGGCCGAGACGCCGTGAAGGTTGAAAATTTCCGGTACCCGGGACCTAAACCCCAAACCAAGGAAGCCGGCCTGGTCCTTTTGGCCGACGGCGTTGAAGCCGCTTCGCGAACGTTGGAAAATCCGACTCCGCGGCGAATGAAAGCCCTCGTGCAAAATATTATAAACCGGGTTCTTCTGGACGGACAACTTGATGAATGTGATTTAACTCTAAAAGAAATACATGCCATCGCAGAGAGTTTTAACAAAACCTTGAACGGCATCTACCATCACCGTATCGAATACCCTAACGGCAGAGACGGCAAAACCGAAAGCTCGGCAGGGAAAACAAATGGTCATTCACATAGAGGACAGACAGAAGCACCGCAACACAGACAAAATAGCGATAAAGAAAAAGGCGAGAATTATCCTGGAAGCCTTGGGAATGCGCGATATTGAACTCTCCATTCTCATCGTAGACGATGATCAGATGGCGGAGTTGAACGAAACCTATCTTGGTCGGTCAGGTCCGACCAATGTCATGGCCTTCCCAATGCGGGAAGGGCCGTTTGCCGACATAAACTCAAACCTCTTAGGCGATGTGGTTATTTCTCTTGACACCGCTTGCCGAGAGGCGGAAGCTGAAGGCATAAAAAAGGAAGAGCGGATCGAGCAGCTCCTCGTTCACGGGATATTGCACTTATCCGGATTCGACCACGAGAACAGCGAAGAAGATGCGCAGGCCATGAGAGAAAAAGAAGAAGAATTGTTGAAACTACTCCAGGGTCAAATCCTGACTCAGACGAACCGGGAGAAAAAAGATCATCATTGATTTTAAGAAAGGAACGAATGACCTAAATGGCAGGACTGGCAGTAAACGTAGACCACGTAGCAACCCTTAGACAAGCCCGAAGGAGCATTCTGCCGGATCCGGTTGCAGCCGCAACAATCGTTGAATTGGCCGGGGCCGACGGCGTCGTCGTCCACCTTAGAGAAGACCGCCGTCATATTCAAGATCGGGATGTTCGGATATTGCGGGAAACCGTCAAAACCAAATTAATCCTTGAAATGGCCGCGACGGAGGAGATGATCGGTATTGCTCTGGAAATCAAACCGGAGCTGGTCACGTTGGTGCCGGAAAAACGTCAAGAACTCACCACCGAAGGCGGCCTTGACCTGCACGTCAACAAACCGGTCGTTTCTGATGCCGTCAAGGCGCTTCACGACGGTGGAATTCCGGTAAGTATTTTTGTCGATCCCGACCACCGTCAGATCCATGCGGCCAATGAAATCAACGCCGATGTTGTGGAAATCCATACCGGCACATTTTGCGATGCAAAGGGCCATAAAGAACGTCTTGAGAGCTTTGACAACATCAGAGAAGCAACCGAATTGGCTCGTCGGCTCAACCTGGGCATCAATGCCGGTCATGGCTTGGGATACGATACCATCAAAGCCTTTAAGGGGCTTGTCGAAATCGACGAATTCAGTATCGGCCACAGCATCATCGCTCGTGCAGTGATGGTGGGGCTCGAAAGGGCTGTAAGGGATATGGCCGCATTGATCAAGGCATTGTGATGCCATTGATGCTCGATACGAGCCTCCCGGCGCCTGATACCATTCAGCACCAAGGTCCGGCGGCACAAGCATGGAGCGCCCGGCATCGTTTTTCCAGAAAAATGACCGGAAACCAATCATGATTTATGGCATCGGCGTGGATATCGTCCAAATTCCTCGTATTGAAAAATTAATCGAGCAGCAGGGAAATCGATTTCTTAACAACGTGTTTACGGAAGCCGAGATTGATTTTTGCCGGGAAAAGGCCCGTCCGGCAGCCCGTTTTGCGCTTCGTTTTGCGGCAAAAGAAGCATTTGTCAAAGCCCTTGGAACCGGTTTTCGAAATGGTCTGGGTTTCCGACAGATTGAAGTAACCAAGGACCCGAACGGACGGCCCATTTTGGGCTTCCATGGAAGGAGCAAGGAAATATATGAGGAGCGTGGCATCAGAAAAAGCCACTTAAGCCTTTCCGACGACGGTCTTTACGCCATTGCCGTAGTACTTTTGGAAGATTAGGTTTTTAGAACCGTTTGGCCTTTTGAAAACCCGCAGACACGTTGACCCTTGACTCCGCGACAACACCACATAGTTACGTCTTGTGCTGAAGAGACACTGCGTCTGGGAACTTTTTTGGGCCGACAACTGATACGTGGCGATGTTGTCGCCCTCGATGGGGAGTTGGGCAGCGGGAAGACATGCTTGACCCAAGGTATTGCCAAAGGACTTGACGTGCCCGAAGGTTTTTACGTCACAAGCCCGAGCTTTGCCTTGGTCAACGAATACCCTGGTAGAATACGCCTGTTTCACATGGATTTTTATCGCATGCAAGACATCTGTGAGCTGGACGACATTGGTTTCGAGGACATATTGGCCTTCGGGGGTGTCGTTGTCATTGAATGGGCCCACAAATTTCTTTCAGCATTACCCAAGGAACGACTGGATCTTTTTTTGACCATCGGCAATGAACGAAAACGGCAATTGTGCCTGAACGGCCATGGACAGCGGGCTGCACACTTGGTCAAGACATGTTTCGCTTTTTCAGAAAAAAACAACCCCCTTTTATCGGGAAATGACAGCCGACCAATAATGAAAGCCGGGACCTAGACGCCCACTTTTTCTTTATGTGCCTAAACAGATTGGGAGATCTCAAGGGCCTTTTGTTGAGGTGATGATTATGGCGCTCATTGTTCAAAAGTACGGAGGAACCTCTGTAAAAGATCTGGAACGTATCGCGAATGTCGCCGCCACCGTTGCCAAGATGCACAACGCTGGAAACGACGTCGTCGTGGTTCTTTCCGCCATGGCCGGCGTTACGGACCATCTCATAACGATGGCAAAAGAGATCACGCCGACGCCCCACCAACGGGAGCTCGACGTCCTGCTCGCGACCGGGGAGCAGACGACTGTAGCCCTCCTGTGCATCACACTGGAATCCATGGGCTGTTCGGCAAGATCTTTGCTGGGACACCAGGCCGAAATAGTCACAGACCAGGCTCACGGCAAAGCGCGAATTGTAGAAATACACGCCGATCGTATCAAAAGTCTGCTCGCGCAACGAAAAATTGTGGCAGTAGCCGGCTTCCAGGGACGAGACGTCAACGGTGATATTACGACCCTTGGCAGGGGCGGTTCAGACACTTCCGCCGTTGCTTTGGCCGCCGCGCTCAAAGCAGACATGTGCGAAATATATACCGACGTGGACGGGGTGTACACCACGGATCCGAATATTTGCGAAAATGCCAGGAAGCTTGACAAGATTTCCTATGACGAAATGTTGGAAATGGCCAGTCTCGGAGCAAAGGTGTTGCAGATCAGGTCGGTCGAATTTGCGAAGAAATATAACGTTCCGGTACACGTCAGATCATCTTTCAAGGAGGAAAAAGGAACCATGGTTATTGAAGAAGACAAAGATATGGAGCGCCTTGTCGTCTCAGGAATCACATACAGCAAAGATGAAGCCAGGATTACCATTACAAAGGTCCCGGACATGCCGGGAATTGCCGCCAAAGTCTTCAACACCATCGGCAAGGCCGGAATCGTGGTAGACATGATCATCCAGAACACGCGTAAAGGCGGCCTAACGGATATCACCTTTACGGTTCCGAAAAGCGACTACCAAGCGGCCCTGGCCATACAGAACGAAATCGCTAAAGAGATCGGCGCGGAACAGGTCCTTGGAGACGACAACATTGCCAAAGTATCGGTCGTCGGTGTCGGGATGCGAAGCCATGCCGGCGTTGCCGCCGAGACTTTCACGGCGCTGGCAAAAGAAAACATCAATATTATGATGATCAGCACGTCGGAGATCAAAATCTCCTGTGTGATCGAACAAAAATACACGGAACTCGCCGTAAGGGTCCTTCACAATGCCTTTGGACTTGATAACTTGTGACCATCGATTCGAACCCGGAAAACTTCAAGACATACTGAAGCCGGAATATCTAGACGCGCGATGAAAACCTACAGCAGTTCGTGGCAGATCGTTTTTTCCGTTATCGCTGTCCTGGTTCTTTGTTCCGGCCATTCCGTCACGCCGCCCTTTTGCCCCCGGTCTTTTCAAGAACCCGGCTCCGAGCCTTATAAGCAATGGATCATCGAGGTCCTTGGATCTGTTCCCCGCCCCGGCGTCTACTTTTTCAGGAACGCCCCGACACCGGCCGAAGCCTTCAAAAAGGCCGGGGGGAAGGAATATTTTTCCGCCTTCATCCAAGACAGTGAATCCCATGCCCTACCGTCCGGCACGACCATTCACGTGACACCGGGCCTTTCTCAAAGCTTCATCCTGCATGCCACAGACACAGAAAAAACCTTCATCGCCGGATTGCCGATGGACATCAACAAGGCCTCGGCAGCCACGCTGTCCCTGGTTCCGGGGATCAGCACTACGCTGGCTCACCGCATCGTCGCAGATCGCATTGAACATGGTCATTTTACGTCGTGGAACGCCCTCAGCCGAGTCAAGGGAATAGGCCCCGCCACCATCAACCGAATCCGACACTTTCTTCGATTGCCGAATCTCCCTTAACCTCCAGCCAAAACTTCCCCTGCCGGTCGCGTAGAAAACCGACTTCGACAAGTTTGGTCGCGCCGCCAATCCCGAAAGCGCTGAGCGCGCCGGTCGCGCCATAAAAAAAAGCCTGGATCGAAATCCAGGCTTAAAAAGAATCCGGCGGCGTCCTACTCTCCCACCCAGCTACCCAGGCAGTACCATCGGCGCTGAAGAGCTTAACTTCCGTGTTCGGAATGGGAACGGGTGTGACCTCCTCGCCATCGCCGCCGAAAAATGTTATGCGTCAAAATGCAAAATCGAATATGTACAGGTCAAAACGTTCATTCATATACTTGCGGTGTTTAGGTATGGCCAAGCCGCACGGCCAATTAGTACCAGTCAGCTTAATCCATTACTGGACTTACACCTCTGGCCTATCAACCTTGTAGTCTACAAGGGGCCTTTAGTCCAACATGTTTCCATGTTGGAGGGATATCTCATCTTGAGGTGGGCTTCCCGCTTAGATGCTTTCAGCGGTTATCCCTTCCGAACATAGCTACCCAGCGATGCCGCTGGCGCGACAACTGGAACACCATTGGTTCGTCCATCCCGGTCCTCTCGTACTAGGGACAGATCCTCTCAAATATCCTGCGCCCACGAAAGATAGGGACCAAACTGTCTCACGACGTTTTAAACCCAGCTCACGTACCGCTTTAATTGGCGAACAGCCAAACCCT
>CAYSGJ010000060.1:0-8307 GCA_964430705.1 uncultured Desulfobacterales bacterium
TGGTTCTGTGGCCGCTGGGGCGAGATCCGGGGTCAGCCCTTGACTTTTGCCTGACGGGTTTCTGGTTCCTGGTTTCTTGTTTCTGGTTTAAAATCAAAACCTGGTAAAAATTATCGTCCATTGTTTATTGCCCCTTAGGTAGTGAGATCGTTGTTTTTTCAGCTTTACAAACCAGAAACCAGATTAAGTGGCTCATGAGAATTTCACTCCTTTATGGTCCGACTTCTGCAAGTAGCGAATAAAACCGCCTGTCAGATTTCCGGATGACTGCGCCAGGTCATATAGCTGTCGAAATTGTTCTTTCGTTATGTACTCGGCATCCAAGGCAACATAAAGTTGTGCCTGAACCTCTGACGCTGAACCTTTGGCGGTTGAAAGGAATTGAATAAATTCCTTGTTTCCACCTCTGCCGAAGCCTTCTGCAATATTGGACATAATCGATACAGCCGCCCGGCGTATCTGGTCGCGAAGACCAAAGTCCCTGGCAAAAGAGCCCTGATTTGTGATCCGGTAAATCTCCCGCGTCAGTTCGCGAGCCTTTTGCCAGGCTTCGATGTCCTCAAATTTCTCTATGCTTGCCATCGTTCTTCCTCAACCAGGAACTCTGAACCAGAACCCAGAAACCCGAACTTGGTCACTTGTCCACTGACTAAGTTCGTACATCGTCATGCCCGACTTATGCAGTAACTTGGTCACTCATCGCCCCTTTCAATTTCTTTCAGAACTTTCCGCCCCTTCTCGGTCAGCCTGTATTTTTGCTTGCTGCTGCGCGGTTTATCCGGGATGGTCATTTCCAAAACATCAGCATCCAGAAGCGGCCGCAAAATATTTCTGCGAAAACGGGACCTGTTGGTCTGTCCTGTGACCTTCATTAAACCAGCAATTGACACCGGTTCACGAGCGAAATCAAGGAAAGCAAGAAACACGGAACTTGGGACAGACTTGGGACAGACTTGGGACGGGCCTCTGTACTGCTTTCCTCTGAATCTTTTCGTGTCCCGAAAACCACCTTTTTTTTCCGAAGCAATTGGACTTGAAAGGCATATCCAGCCTCTTGCAGAATTAATTCGATCTCGGGATACGGGACAAGCTCGTTTCTTATCCGCTGAATACCGGTTCCCCATGCCTCAATCAGCTTCAGATCCTTGAAAACAGGAGCAAGAACCCGATTTCTGATTTCCGAACGACCCGTCCCGAGTTCTTCGATAGGCAAGGTATCCGGAAGGGGACCGGGACTTGTAATTTCAAGCATATCATCAAAAATGGCTACCTTTATGTCACTTCCCAGGATACTGTAATCCCGGTGGATAATGGCATTGGCAATGGCTTCACGGACAGCCTCCAGAGGATATTCCCATCGATCCTCCCGAAAGACCTCCCCGATCCGTGAACCAAGGGCGATATTCTTTTTAATGAAGGTTAGGCAGGGCTCTATTGCCGCGTAGATCGGCTCGTCAATGCTTGCCTGATCGAGAAACACTTTCGTATCCGTGCCCTTGAATCGGGCGCACTCTATTTTGGCATAAGGAAAGAGCCTCTTCCGTGCCGGAGAATCGGAAAGCAGAACCGCGGCGTTGGCAGGCCACAACCGGTTCTGCTCTTCAACAAACAGCCCCATGTTCTTGAGATGACTGTCTTGCAGATGGCGGCCGGTAGCCTTCCGGTAGTCTCGTTTGAATCGGTCCAGGTCAAGCTCTTCTAAAGAAACATCCTGAACGGGTAGCGCATCAAAGGAGATCTTTCTCCTTTGCCGCTCCAACGTTTCCAGCATTTCATGGGAAGCTGGACGATTGCTGGAGCCGATACGAATATAAGTGCCTTTATGTTTCCCTTTTGACTTAAGGTAGTAGGGCTTTTGAGGACCTGGAAAAATTTCCACTACCAGAAGACTATTCCCCTCAACTGCCTGAATGTAAATTTCAGGAATGATGATGGGCGCACATCTGTCAAAGATCAGACTGGAAATCCGCTCCTCCAGCAGAAAGAGCTTGTCCTCCGGGATTCCCACAATCCGCCTGGGTTCATTTCTCACGCCAAAAACGACTTTTCCGCCCGCGCCGTTTGCAAAGGCAACCACTGACCTGGCCAGTTGATCACCCTTGGGCAGCGCTTCCTTGAACTCAAGACGTCGGGATTCCGGTTGTTCCCAAAATGACTTGGAATCATTCATCATTCACCACCTTTGTTTTATCCTGTCGTATTCCTCCAGGCATTTGCGCTTGGACATGAACTCGCCGAAGGCTTTTTTCTCACGTTTTGATAAATCCTGGCGCCAACTCCGGTTTTCCGATGTCCGGATATGTCCTGATCCCCTGTTTCGCGCATCTCCTTCGATGCGAAAAAATCTCATAACTACCTATAATCATATGGTTAATACCTCTTCCGATAATCCGCTGCCTTGAACGAAGCCGTGTCCGGATATGTCCGGACACGTCCGGATGTCCGGTTCAAGGTTCCACCTCGGTCCGTTCGTAAACTATTTTCGAACCCGAACCATGGCGATCCAACAGCCGATGGTCCTCCAACATGGACAAGTCTCGACGCGCCGTCCTGTCCGTTACCGCTGTAGCGAACCGTTCTGCATACTTCTTGTCTAGTGATCGTGTCCCCGGGGTTGAGATGCCGCAACAACTCCTCCTGGCGTTCGTTCAACTCCAGCGGCTGTGTTTTAGGGGTCACCCATTAAAGGAGTCGTCAAGAAAAAAACACCCCCGGTCTATTTTTTACCCATTTTAGCTCAAAGCTGTTTTGGGTAATGAAAGAAAATTTGTTGCCGCGAAATCACGCCGACCAACGCAGACCGTCATTCGACACCATAAAAATTGCCGCGTCAACTCTCGCGCCTTTTGCCATGCCTCAATGTCTTCAAATTTCTGTATGGTTGCCATATTTCGTCCTTAACCAGGAACCAGGGACCTTAAACCAGGAACTAAGGAAAATCCCGCACCTGTTCCTTGATAACCGGTTGCATTTTTTCCTCTTTCAATTGTGCGGGCACCGTCCGCACAATCTGAGAACGATACAATCAAATTGGTCATGGCAATGAAGTCGGCCGCGTTTGCTATACACGTATCTATGCACGCGTGTATAGGTGCCGAATTCACGATATGCGCTCGGCGTATAAAATGGCGCATAAACTTATGTGCGCGATCATGTCATCGCTCGTAAAATACGAGCGCGCACGTATTTTACGAGCGGAGTTCATAATAAGTCCCTTTTCCCTTGCCCCTAGGAACGATTTTTCCATCTTCAGCCAAGCGTTTTAGCAATCGAGTTGCCTGGAATGGGCTTATCTTGCACAGTTCCACTACCTCCGCACGTTTAACCCTTCCGTGTTTCTCAACAAATTTCAGAACCATTTGCTCCTGCTGGATAGGGTCAAATCCGGTCTGCCGGACATAAGCGGCTGTCTGGCCCGACTTTTTGTAGACTTTTGCACTGAGTGTATAGGATCGGCCTCGACCGACACCGTGGGCATCAATCAATCCCGCTTCCACCAGCTTTTCCAGCGTCACGCGAGTCGACTGTTCGGATTTCTGCGTATCGGGCGCCAGGTCTGAGGTCGTTAAACGCCGTTCGTGCCGAAGCCGTGAGAGGATAATCAGGCTGTCGATGGGCATGGCGGCTCCGGTCCGTTCCTCGTAATTAAGTATCGTTTCCAGAAAAGCGGTGTCAGCATCCGATCCGGGTAGTCCGAGAACGACGGAGGAGGCGTCCGACATGGTGTAATCCGGGGCCGGCCGACCGTAGCGGAGCATACCTTCATAGATGCGATCGATGCCGCGGCCAGTGCGCTCAGCCAGCCCGATCCGCTTCACAATGTCGGCCAATAACGGATTGCGGGAACGCGGGGCTGTAACCAGCAAATTGTTCAAGGTGATGCCTTCGACAAACCCGCCAGGGTTGGAAATAGTCAACCCATCGTCGTCAAGGCGGACATGAACCGCGCCCAACATGGAATAGTCACGGTGCACCAAGGCGTTGATAAAGCCCTCCCGGAAGGCTCGCCGGTCATAGTTGGGTATCGGCACGCGGAAAAGGCCAACCTGAATCTCCTGCTCAGTCACGCGGGCTTTAAATAGCAGTTCAATCTCTTCGAAGGTCTGGAGCAGCGGTTTCCTGAAAAACTCGTTGACCCGAACATCTGTACGATCCAGAACCTGAAAGGCAATCTCGTGGGCAGGGATATGATGTCGAAGCACATCTTCCCGTCCCATGACGAGCAACCCGGCCACCGTCGGCCTGCGGACGCCTTCCACTGTGACGACAAGGCCCAGCGCGGCGTCCAGTTCCTCGTCCGCCAGCGGTAGAAGCGTCATATCGCCGCCATATCTGCGAATTGCTTCCCGTATTCGTTGGCGCTCCAGGGAATTGAGATCTTCAACAGTAAGCGCTGTGAGTGGAATTGCCGATGGATCGATGAGACCCAGTGCGGACTGACGTTGCATGATTTCATGAGAGTAGAAAGGCACTGCTTCGGGTTTGCCCGAGACCATCAGGCGGCGACGCAACAACAACCCATCAGATGTCGAAACGATGCCCCTCGTTTTCGGCACTTGAACACGGAGAATCTTCTCACTGTCACACTCGATAACGTCCGCTCTTACCGATAGGGAAGGACTGGTACGATTTGCGATCATTGCGACTACCCCGGCCGAATCCTGATGGTTCGATTAAACGCCCGTCACCGTACCATCATCCTCGACACCCAGTAGAATCAGCCCGCCTTCGGTATTGGCCATGGCGACTACGGCTGCCACAAGATCACGGTCGGGCAGTCCTTTAAGATCGCTCTTGAACTCGACCGTAAGGGTCTCACCACCGGCCAGAATATCCTTCAATTCGTGTCTATCCGTGTCCATTCGTGGTTAACCCATTTTTGATTTTTAATTGATGATTGCAGATTTAGCGGTGCGAATCGATGCAACGAAAATGGCAGTAAGCTCATTTGCTTCCTGATGGAGAGGCTCCACCCTTTTTCGAGGTAAAAGTCTGCCATCCATGATCAGCTCCAGCCAGCAGCAGCATTCATCAGCCTCTTCCAATGTAATTCCCAGCTTTGCGGAAAATTCAGCCTTGGACCGGTCACGACAGGCGCCACGATAATTCGCTCCGACCGACATGCCTGTGTTTGGGGGTCACCCATTAAAGGAGTCGTCAAATCTTTATTCCTGACACATCCAACCCGATCGCCCTTTGAAAAACACTCCCGATTTATTTTTTACCCATTTTAGCTCAAAGCTGTTTTGGGTAATGAAAGAAAATTTGTTGCCGCGAAATCACGCGGACCAACACAGACAACGATTTTACGCCTTCGGCGAAAACTCAGTGCCTCCGTGGCCTCTGAGAGAGACTTCATGCTTTTCCCTTGCCGTATTTCCTTTTTCCCTCTTTTAACTCGAAACCGATCCTTTTGGGGATTTCATCAGGCGGCGTCATCAGTTCCGCGATGGCCTCGAAGACGATTTTGAACTGGTCGTCGTACTTCTTCTCCAACTCGGTCAGCTTTTTCCGTAAGTCCTTGTGGGTCTCCAATATCTGTCGGAGCCGCACGAATGCCCGCATGATCTCGATGTTGACTTGCACGGCCCGTTTGCTTCTAAGAACACTGGATAACATGGCCACTCCCTGCTCGGTAAAGGCCATGGGCGCATATCTCAGGCCCATCTTGTCTCTTTTGGAGGTCACAATTTGTGACCTCCAATGCGCCATCATCCTTGGACAGCTCAAACATAAAGTCATCCGGGAAACGTTCTATATTGCGTCTCACCGCTTGTTTGAGCTGTTTGGTCTCCACGCCATAAAGCACTGCCAGGTCCCGATCCAACATGACCTTTTGTCCACGAATCAAATAAATGCTCTGCTCGATTTGCGTGGCTACGACCACCGCCCCCTTCTTTGCCATGAAGCCCTCTACCTTTCTCGCACTCACCGCTCCACCGTCTCCGCGTTGCATCGTTCTTCCTCGCCCTGTGCCCTCTGTGTGAGGCAATGCTTTTGTTATATGTTTCTCGCGCCGCCCTTACTTTTCCGGGCCCACTTCGAAGGCGAATCTTTTTTCGGCGGCCGGGGAACAGGGGGCCTCTGGCGGCCCTTGCGCAGATTGGCCTTGCGCTTTGTGTCCCCGTATTTTCCAAATCTACCGCCCATGTTCAAAAAACTAGTCCAACGTCATTAAAAACAACCGGTCCAGAGTCTAAGGTCCAAAGTTTCGACCTTGGACCTTAGACTTCGGACTATTCTTCATGACTCAGATTTTTTTCCTCTCGCGAGACAATCCGATACGTCTCTTCATAGATACGCTCCCGCGGGCCCAGGGCCACGACTTGAGTATAGCCTTTTTTTGAAAGCCGATAGATGATCCTAAACCGGCTCACCCGGAAGCTTCGCAGCCCGCTCAACGGTTCTTTCAAGGTCTTTCCCGCGTGGGGAGCGGACAACAGGGCCTGCAAGGCCCCTTTCACCTTCTTTTTCAGGCGAGGATGAAGGCCTCGAATCAGAGTAGCAATGTGATCTGGAATTCTCAGCTTGGTCATGGCCTTGCAACGGTGACGAAGGAAAGGTATCTGCTAATCGAACAACGCATCCAACGTGTAGAGTCGGGCCTTTTTCTTCTTGAGCGCAGCCAGCCCCTTTTTGATCTCCGCCATAAGCCCTGGATCGCCCAACACGAGATGGGTCTCTTTCCAGCCTTCAAACTCGTCGGGACTCACCAAAACCGCTGCCGGCCGGCCGTTCTTGGTAATGAGGACCTCCTCGTCCGTGGTACCCACCGAATCAACCAGTTGGCTCAACTTCATTTTAGCCTCTGAAACGGATAAGGCTTTCATAAGACTTGACCTCCATTATAGTTGACCAGAATTCAGGTCATTTTATCCGGGCCGTGCCGGCTTGTCAAGACGGATTCGCGGATTGTCCGCGTTCCGCCGCCCATTTTTTGTCTGTGTTTTTCTACAGCTTTTTTTTTGCCGCAGACTCACGCTAACAAACGCAGACGCCCTGTAACTTCACACACTCTGTGAGGCACCATCATTTTTCATGTTCTGGTCTGTGTCTTTCTTTGGCTAATATTCTTTGCTTCCCGACGATCCAAGCGCTGCCGACCAATTTCCCCATATCTCCCCACCACGGCTTGAGCCTCTTCGGCCACAGCCTGTCTCAAATGTTCCGGATCAAGCACTTCCGCCTGCCGTCCAAACCCCAACACCCAGCTCATCACCTCAGAAAGCCCGCCGACTTCCATGGCCATCAGGATGCTGCCGTCCGTGTCCACCGCGAACGACTGAGACGGATGCCAGATGTTTTCTTTCAGGAACCTTTCGAGCGAGGCATCAAAACGAATCACCACCCGCTCCGGATCCGTTCGGATGACGCCGAAGCTGTCCTGTAAATAGCTATCAAGATCAAAATCGTCCGGTGGGATAAAACGCTCATCTGTCACATGCAGAAGCCTGATGCGATCCAGGACAAACATGCGGATCTCGTCATGGACGTGACACCAGCCTATCAAATATAGGGTGCCGTTAAAGAACCAAACCTTGTACGGATCGATTCTCCGGGTGGTCTCACGCTTGGAAGACATGGAATAATAGCGCATTTCAATAACCCGCAGGTTCAAGACGGCATCGTTGATCTGCGTGATGATCTCTCTAAACTGCGAATAGTCTTTAAAGGGCTTGAAACCGATGTGGAAGGTCTGTTCGATGCGTATTAGATAAGACAGACTTTCTTGTGGAAGGGTAGACCGGACTTTCCGAAAAAGCTCGTCCAGGGATTCATAAAACACGGTATCTTTGAATATCCGCAGGATGTCCCGGTAGAAGTACAGACTCATGAGTTCCGTGACGGTGAACGGAACGGGCAAGTGGAATTTGTACCCTTCGATGAAGCCCCAGCGACTCTTTTGACCATCCTTTTCAGAATATAGGGGAAACCCGGCATCCTGGAGGGCGGCAAGATCTCGCCAGATAGTTCGCACGTGACAACGTTCTTGTTCGGCCAGATCAGCTACAATAATGCCGTGTTTGTTCGACTCAAGCGTCCGCAGAATACGCCACTGCCTGGCGAGCTGCTCCCCGCGCATTGCCGATGCTCCTTTCTCAAGCTATTCAAGCGTGTTACACGGCCATTCCAGGATTTTACCAGCGATTTTAAGCCTTTGCGTATCACAAACCGTGCAAAAAGTAAACCTAAAGCCGGAAAATGGCCCTTTCAATAAATATTAACATAGACCTGTGACAGATCCGGTCATAAGCGAGCTGATATTCGGTTGGAGGACGTCTTTGGAAAACCAGGTTGGAGAGCTTA
>CAYSGJ010000061.1:0-39948 GCA_964430705.1 uncultured Desulfobacterales bacterium
GGTTCGAAAGTAAACCGAGCGGGCAATGTTTTTATTCACCCGCGCCTGGATTGCCTCTCGGGCATGATTGGTGCCGAGATAAACGGAAAGAGTCGCGACCACGGCCACACCAAGCCCGAAAAGAATGGCTCCGACAATAAGGGTCTTTTTGGTCCAGCGTCGCGACATAAAAAATCCCGGCAAAACTTTAGTCCCTTAAAAATTCCAGTGTATGAAAACAATAAACGGTTACAAATCCCGCCAAACAAGAAAGCCGGCGCAAAACAAAGAATCCACGTCATGCGCGTGGATTCCCTTTGCCTCCAACCTGTTGGACCGCGTTACTTACGCTGTGTCTTCCTCAAAAAAGAAAATGTCACCAGCCATACCACAGATCCTTGATCCATGCCTGTTTGGAAGATGGAAAAACAGGCATTTGTCCGACCGCTTCGTGTTGTGCTAGCCTTTTTCGTGTTCGCCATTCCAGATCTCAATGAGATAATCCTTCTCGTCCTCGAACACCTGGGCCTGCTGCTCGACAACCTGCTCAGCCTGCACGGAGTCCATTTTCTTGGTTTGGTTGATAAAGGATGCCACCCGGCCAAGATAAAGGGGCGTCACCAGATTGACCAGCTGCGTTCGGTTTTCTTTCCATCGATGAAATGTGGCGGCAGTCTCATACAGAACCATCACCCAAGTTCTTTCCGGCATGACGAACTTGGTTTTGGCTTTTCTGGCGCATGCCCTGAGTTCCCGGAAACAATCGGGGCAGAAAATATCTTCGTAAAGGGCCCTGAACTGTTTAAAACCCACCTTGTATTCATGCACCAGCCGTTGAAGATTCACAGCAATGGGATCAGGCTCCATGAGTTTTTCAAGCCCGAACAGCGGAACCGTTCGACTGCCTTTTACGGCTTTCCACGCCACTTCATTTTGCTCCATCAGGACAAACAGCGTGTGGATCACCTGTCGAAACATCGGCCCCAAGGATTCAGCCGGGTCTTTGGCGTCATGTATCTTGACTCCAAGATTGGATTGGCAGATCTTGAAATTGTTGGTAATGGCATTGGTGGTCATCCAAATGTCGATGCCGTAACGGGCCACATCGGTTTCCCACACATCCTGTTCAACATAATATGCCGCCAGGTCGCCCACAAAGGCAAAGTCCCCGCCAATGGGTTGTCGTATCCGAAGCCCGTACAGGGCGCGGGTAAGGTTGTAAACGATATTGTTGGTAATGGTCCCATCGTATTTGTACCGGGAGTATAGCGGCGACACATATTGGTAGCCTTTTTCCAGGACCGGTTCCAGGAGATACTTGACCCAATCGCTCGTGATGGAACGTAGGTCGGAATCCACCACCATACACGCCCTGACCTTCAAGCGCTTGGCAGCCTCAAAAATAGACCGGAATGCGGAGCCCTTGCCTGCAGGCCCTCGGTAGATGGATACGATCTTTTCCTGCCAGGGTTTGATCTGAAAATCTCGGGCCACTTCCCGGGTATCATCCGTGGACCCACCGTCGGCGATCATGATGACCGATCGCATATCCTTATAGTGGTTAAAAAGACCGTGACTGACCATCTGAATCACATGGTCTATGGTCCCTTGATTGTAGTAACAAGGAATACCCACCAGGATGTCCGCCCGGTCTATTTCTTCGAGTCTCTTGGCTGTGTAAGCCCTCAGGCCCGTGTCGTAACCCATTTTTTACCTCCTCATTCTTTGTTCCTGATGCCGCCGTAAAACAAGAACCGTTTCCCTTTATGCTGCGGCTTTGACATACCTTCTGTAACGGTCTGCTCCAAAAGCATGCGTTTCCGATCTGTCCGTTACGCAGCGACCAACCCGGCAATCGGACTCTTCCCTGTCATATTGACCATACATGGATTTGGCTTGTCTTTCAATATTAAGACGGATCCAACACAGCCGTACGTGAACACCAAAGCGATGAATAGTCTCACCTTTGTCCCTACAAGCTGAAAAGATAGGCTTTCGGGGTTATTTTACAGACCACGCATGGGAAAAGAAACCATATTCATTCAGGAGCAAAATAGACGTGGTAAGCACTGCAGGTCCTGTGATCAAAGGCACTCCCAAAGGCACAGCTCCAAGACTGTCCAGATCGACTTGTCTTCGAATCTTTGCGGCACTCAGTATATCACTTATAGAAATGACAAAGAGCAGGACACCACCGGCAATCATAAAATCTGCCACAGTTATCCCCAGCAAATTCAGCACACCCTTGCCAACAGCGAGGAAAGAAAGCCCTACGACTGAAGCAGTCAGGACCGACTGCCGCAGGACAGAACGCACAACAGATTTTTCCAGACCCTCAGTAAGACCCAAGAACATGGGGAGGACACCGACAGCGTCAACCGCCACAAAAAGAGGAACGAAGCAAAGCCAGAACGATTTTAATTCCAGATCCATCATGGCTCCACAATACCTCAAAAACGCGTTTATCGATTTTCTAACACAGCAGAACAACGGGTTCCACAGTATTTCGGGCGTCCGGTTGTTTTTTTTGCCCCCCGACGACATTTTGTTTAGTCTTCTTCAACCTGAGATCACAGCATCCTCGGGTAACAAAACGGAGCTCCTCGGCAAGAAGAATTTTACAGTTTCATCCGGTTAAAGCGTACTCCTCCAATCCTCCACGAAGTCGGGTGTTTTGGTGTCAACCGGCAAACTGTCTGAGCGAATTAGCGCGCGTTGGGGCGAACCCAATCAATGCGTGCGGCAACAGGGTAAACGGGCCATTCTTGTCAGTCCTTTGATTGTACAGCCTTGGATCAGGTTCGCTCCTACGCGCACTTATGAGCGAGTTTTTGCCTGTTGATACCAAAATAGCCGGCAGTTGACACACGCTGCTATCCCTCAAGTATGCTTTAACCGGATAAACCATTTTACAGATAACCAAAAAAGCGGCAAACCACAACGGCAAAAGCCAAGAATACGGACCTGTTAATTCCGATCCGTTCACTGAGAGAGAACCAGGAGTTCTCGCTTCTCTTTTCTACGTCTTTTCAAAAAGATAGACCATATTGTAAGTTCTATTTCACACTCAAAAATCTTTTCCAGTCCTTGCCGGCAGGAACTGTATGTTCCGCCATTATCTTTTGATATCTTTTTTATGTTATTATAATCAGATAGTTACAGAAATGGCATATCTGTTGCCTATTGGAAGTCATCTAATCTTGGTCAGCAATTACTTGCTGACTTCACTGCCATGTACCAATCAAGGAGGTCACCGTGAAGAAACAAAAAGGCAAAGAGCTGACAGTTAATGGGGTCGTCCTTCCTGAAAGATGGGACGACGATGACAACGTCGTTGGAGTAGCCATAGAAACAGAAGAGGGCGAAGCATACTACGTGGAACCAAACGAGAGGGCAACACAACTATTGGCATTCCTGGATTCAGAAGTGGAGGCCACGGGCATCGTCAGAGAACAATTGGATGGAAGCATGACGATCAGTGTGAACAGGTTTGAGACCTTCGGCACCCATGATGATGACGATGACGAATTTGATGACGACGATGACGATTGGGAAGAGCACTATGATGACGACAACGATGACGACGGGGATGATTGGGACGAGGAAAGGGATTATTGAAACCAGTCAACGCTATGACCATCAGCCAGTCATGGAAACAGATACAATTGCACGGGTCCTGGAACTCTACGAGGAAATAGATCGGCAGTGCCTTTCGTTCCAGCTAGAGACCGGACTTCGGTGTCTGGATGGTTGCAGTTCCTGTTGTCTTTCATTGCAGGTCGAATCAACGCCTGCGGAGATGTTGCCGGTTGTTGCGGAACTGTCTCGCAGGGGCGAACTTGAAGCATGGCACGAACGATTGGCCGCAGGCGAGTATGACACCCTCAGGTGTGTATTCTACTCCCAAACGCCGGTCTTTCCATCAAACGGCTATTGCATGATCTATGCACAACGGCCTACGATTTGCCGCCTCTTTGGTTTTGCGGCGGCCATGAATAAGAAGGGTTTTGTCGAGTTCGGGGCCTGTCGCCAACTCAAGACAGCGGTTCCCGACCTGTTTGTCCACATCCAAAAAAAAATCAATAGGGGGCTCAACGTTCCGATTCTTTCCCAGTATGCCATGCAGGTCTTTGGTCTTGAAGCAACAGGAAAAACCAGACCGGTGCCCATCAACCAGGCCTTGCGTCTGGTTGTGGCAAGGTTTGCTTTTTCCGCGGACCTAACCAGACGGGCACACGAGACAGATCCCGGCGGCTTTGTTGGTACAGACGGTTTTTCAATGGAGGCGGCCTGAAAGCGACCCTTCGGTGAAAACACGAAAAAACCTTTTGGAGGAGAACTCCAGGTCCCTGTTAGAGCGCTTACGGGAACTGGTCGTTCCTGCCATGTATTCTTTTGAATATTAATATGTTATTTTTATCACTGTCACAGTAAGGCAAAAACCTTCACCTCTCCGGATAGTTTATCATAGCAAAAGGCTTCGATCCTCGCCTCGAACCATTGCTTTTCGAAAACAGTACTTTCCCGATTCCAACACAACTTTGTGCTAAAAAACTACGAGGGCAAGAGGTTCAGGTATCCCAACGTCATGTGATAGCTATTGTAAGAAAAGAATGCTGGGGTGGCACAATGAGATACCCCGCCGTACCCAACGGGGTATCTTAGCCAAAGCACTTTTTTCATGCCATCGCGTCAAATTGAACCCCAAGGGATTAAACAACAGGCCGGAAGAGGAACTACCGCCAAAGACAAGCATCACAGCATGGCTTTCGGTGCGTCCCCGAGTAATCGAAAACCGCGAGAAGCCAAACACACGGATGCCTTGGTTCATTACAGCACCAACCGAATCATGTGTATCTCGCTGGTCTCTTTGACCCGAAGTTGAAGCCTCAACTCTCCCGTTCCTTTGGCTTCCCCAGGGAAGAAGATAAACCCGTGAGCAATACTCTGCGGCGAAATACCCTTGTTTTCCAGGGATTTTGCTCTGAGATCTCGAGAAATCTCATACCGGGCGTTTTCCCCGGACGTTGCCGATGCAGCGCCGCCTGCCGTAGCACCCACAGCGCCGCCCAGGGCAGCGCCCTTTGCCGCAGCATCAAGCACGTTATGACCGCTGACAATCCCGATGGCCGCCCCGAGCAATCCGCCTCCCGCAGCGCCCAGGAACCCGGGCTTGGCCGCCCCTCTGCCGATACGCGACATTTCGGTCTTTTCTGCTATCCGATCATAGGCCAACGCAGAATCCATGATGGACCAAAGGTTGTCTTCTCCGTCCACGAGAAAAGTCTGGGAGGACTCGATGTAAAAGGTATTGCCGCCGGTGTTGTCAAAGATAATTTGCACAGGGTAAAGCCCTGCCCCCCGAATGTCGAACCCAAAGGCTTCTTTGGCCTCTTTGGCCTCCGCAAAGGCCTTCGCCGCTACGGTTGCTCCAGCCACTTGGATGGCATTTTGATATGCCGAAGGCATCTTGAAAGGAACCGGCTGCTGTTTATAGGTCGTACAGCCGGCAGCCAGCATCAAAATCAAAGAAAAACATAGTGAAAACGGACTGAACCTCATAGCTAACCCCCAACATGGTTTCCGGATGGTCGATTCCTTTTTGACGCAATCACGCAGGAACTGGTATCCGGGCGGTTGTACTAATGACGGGAACAACTTGCGCTCCAATCACTTAACATTTTTTTATTCAGAAGCTTATGATGCTATCAGCACAGTATCAAGAAAAATCTTGTTCCCGGCCCCCCATATCCATCTAATTGATATAGGTATCTGATCAAAAAAAACCACATGCAACCAACCAGAATTGCCAAAAAAAAACAACCCTCGCTGTAACGGTAGAACCTTTTCAATTCTCACCGGCAGAGCCGGAACCAGGAGTTCCAACACGGTCCCGAATCAAAACGGGTTGATTGTTCTGTTCAGTTTGATGTATGAGATAAGTATTTGATACAATGCAGAAACCCGAAAGAAGGGAACTGCAGGTTCTGCGCATCGACGGCACAGGAATTTCCGGTTCCTCTCTGCGAGAGCAGGACCTGAATGTTGTCTTACGCAGCCGCTTGTTTTTTGCTCCCCGCAGTGCGCCCTGAATGCAGGAGCAAAGCCTTAAATGAAAACTGGTGATCGAAATGCAAAAACATGCCTCTGCACAAAGAAAAGATTGGAAAAGATTATGAGAAAAATCCCTTTAACGCCAATAGCAAAAAAGGTCCTGGAAAAACGGTACCTCACCCGTAACTACCAAGGCGACATTTTGGAAACCCCGGAACAGATGTTTCAAAGAGTGGCTCGGGCCGTGGCCGAGGCCGACAACCTCTTTGAAGTCAACGCCCCTATTAGTGATACCGCGAAAGCCTTTGAAGAGGCCATGGCGTCTTTGTCCTTTCTGCCGAATTCTCCGTGCCTGATGCATGCGGGCAGACCGTTGGGACAATTGGCGGCCTGCTTTGTAATCCCGGTTGAAGACAACCTGGAATCGATTTTTCAATCGTTAAAAGACACAGCCATCATTCACCAAACCGGTGGTGGAACAGGCTTTTCCTTCAGCAAGCTTCGCCCGCAAGGCGACACCATTCTTCCCGCCTTCGGCGCGGCGGGCGGGCCGATTTCTTTTATTGAGCTCTTTGATACGGCCACGCACCTCATTGACAGAAACAGGGTTCGCCCAGGGGCCAACATGGGCGTGCTCAACGTCAACCATCCCGACATTGAAGCTTTTATCAAAGCAAAGGAAAAGCCCGATCGATTGTGCAATTTCAATATATCTGTGGCTGTTGACGATCTATTCATTGAATGCCTTGGCCAAGGCCGAGACTACCCGTTGATTCACCCCCGCACCAAGGTGGTGGTCGGACGCAAATCCGCCAAGGGCATTCTTCGCATGATCACAGAAAGTGCCTGGAAATCCGGAGATCCCGGGATTCTGTTCATTGATCGCATAAACCGGGCCAACCCGACCCCGGGATTGGGAAGTATCGGGGCCACCAATCCCTGTGGAGAGCAACCGCTGCTGCCCTACGAATCCTGCACATTGGGATCCATCAATCTGACCAAATTGGTACGCAACAACGCCATAGACTACTCAAGGCTGACGGAGCTTGTTCACTTGGCAGTCCACTTTCTGGATAACGTGGTTGAGATCAATCGGTATCCCATGAGACAGATTGAGGAGTGGAGCCGGACCAATCGCAAGATCGGCTTGGGCGTCATGGGCTTTGCCGATGCGCTGATCCTCCTGGAGGTTCCCTATCAGAGCAACCAAGCCATCAAGTTGGCTGAAAATGTCATGTCCCACATTCAAACGGCCGCTCAGGAAGCCTCGGCCAACTTGGCAGAAAAAAGGGGCAATTTTCCGTCCTTCGACCACAGCATCTATCCTGCGGCCGGCATCAAAAAGCGACGAAACGCTACACTGACGACGGTGGCGCCCACGGGCACCATCAGTCTTATAGCGGGAACGAGCAGCGGCATCGAACCGGTGTTTGCCTTCGAGGTGCAACGGCGTGTGGTGGATGGCATTTATAAAGAAATCCATCCGATCTACGCCCGATATAAACAAGAGAATAAAACCATCCCAGATAATATATTCCAGACCGCATGGGACGTAGAGCCCTTGTGGCACCTCAAAATCCAGGCGGCCTTTCAGAAATTCACGGACAATGCCGTATCAAAAACAGTGAATTTTCCCGCCACCGCCACCGTGGACGACATAGAAAAGCTTTTCGTGACGGCAACCGACATGGAAGTCAAGGGAGTCACCATATACCGAGACCGATCCCGAAACGATCAAATCCTGGCTGCATGTTCTATCAAAAATGAAGAATGCAGTTAGGCGGCCCTTCCAGCGCCCCATGCATGAGGGGGCTGGCAGCGGTCGTCGGCTTCGAGTTTTCGGTTGTCGGTGATCACACTTCACAACTTTAGATGAAGGTCTCCTTGTTTCGTGTTTTCAGCCTTTGCGACGTTCGGATCGAAAACAACATGGTTGCTTTTTATTTCGGGACATCGGATAGGCGGTATGTGTTTATGCCTGATTTGCTTTTTACATTAACCAAACGTGTTGCTCGAAAGACCCTTGTTGCGGGAACCGTTGAAACGGTCCCGGAACTTGCCCCGAGAGTAATGGCTTTGGCCGAAGATGTGATCAATCGCTTTGAAACGCAGGAGCCCCTTGACAAATCCGTGGCTTGCAAGCCGGGCTGTGCCTACTGCTGCCACTACCAGGTGGTGATGACGCCACCGGAAATATTCCTCGTAGGAACATATGTAAAAAGCAGATTTACTGCCAGGAAAAGACGAGAACTCTTTGAGCGCATTGACCGATATGCGTCTCTCCGAGAAGGCAAGAGTCTCACGGAAACGGCCGAGGTTCTGCATGAGACGCCCTGTTTCTTCCTGGAAAATCACATTTGCGTCATTTATGAGGTCAGACCGCTTGTATGTCGTGCCTGGCATGCCATCGACAGCACCGATTGCAGGATACATCTTGAATCGGCCATATCAAAGGCTGAGGTTGAGGGCTATAATCACAGACATTATGTATATAAGACCGTGGCCGCCGGCATGGAAGCCGCAATCATGGACATGGGTTGCCAGGTTGGCGCCTTTGCCATTGCCAGGGCCATGAAGGAATATTTCCGCCATCAGGAACCGGAAAAGGCATGGATGAGGGGCAAGCGTGTTTTCAGTGGTAATCTCAAAAAGTGATTCCTGTGTGCCGTGTCGATTTGACATGGATCGGCAAGCCGTCGACGTCAGGCCGATGACGGGCGAACAAAAAGGGATCTCTTCCCGAACACTGGAGACCCCTTCCTTCGGATTTCCAATGCCGGAGACCGAGAAAATCCGTTGTCACATCGACCCGCAGGCGATATATTGCGCCGCCAAAAACCGGATTTTTTCGCAATTCCACCGGCCTTCTGAAAATCCCAAGGTTTTGCAGCGCCAAACGGTTGCCGTGCTGCCGGTTTCACAATTGTCTATTTGGAGTGTCACCCATGAAAAATGCGTTGATTGTCCTCTTGGCGGCGTCAATGGTTCTATTCGGCCGGCCGGAACATGGCTTCGCTGCACAGGAGACCCAAAAGGCCGTTTCTGCAGCTGCGGCAAATCCAGGTCCCAACGCGAATCCCGACGAATCCGTCGAAAAGATTCTCGAAGTGGAACAAAAAACGTTGGGGCATCTACAGGAGCAACTGGCTTCGGCACAGAACCTAAAAGAAACCGTAGAGAGGGAGTTAGACGCCTATAAACTTCAAATGTCCATCCACGGCAACCTACTCTTGCTTCCAACCTCTGACGCCGCCGACCTGGAAAAAGCAAGAAATAATCAAAAAGCCGCCCTGCATGCCATTTCCACCCGTCTCGACAAACTCAAAGAAAAACGAGGGGCCGTCGAGAGGCTGCACATCCAGACAAAGGAAAAGTACGCCATCGACGACAAACCGTTGACTGCAATCAAGGCGGAACCAGGAAAGGACGGTTCGGCTGCAAAGCGGCGTCGCCAGTTCGAGCCCTTGCTCCAGGTGATTTTCGACCAACGCGAGACCGTCGAGAAAACCCTGGAGACCTACACAGAGTACATTGCCCGGTTGGAACAGACCCGTGAGGCTATGGTCGCACTCATGGGAAGATTCGAGCAGGAAATCCCCATTCGAAAAAAGCAGGACCTTTTGAAGCGAACGGCCGGTCCGGGGGCGACCATCGGGGCGGCGTCCGTGAGGGACGAACTTGGCCGTCTGGCTAAACAGGCTGCGCTGCTGATGACCGCGGCGTTTTGGACGCAACAAATGCGGGCTGTTTGGGGGCCGGGCACTTTTTCGTTTTACATGTTTGCGTTCCTTTTGTTCCTCGTCTACCTGGTTTTACTTCGAACCCGCCGTTTCTGCTCTGCGTGGAAGGTTGGGCTTGTCATGGAATCGCGGCCCTGGACAGGAAGAACCCTTCATCTTGTTGAACGTTCCCTGCCGCTGTTCGGCGTCACGCTGTTTTTGTATGCATACGCCCAGGCACGCCTGCTTTTTTCTGCGGCGCCCATCACCCAAGTTGTGGCCCACGTGCTGTCGGTATTGCTTTTTTGTCGATGGGCGCAAGACACTCTCCGGTTATGGTCCGAACACGATGCGACCTGTGCCGCACAGCCACTGGTCTCTCGCCTTCGCGTTCTCATCGCGAGCGCCCGCATCTTCGCCATCGTCTATATCGCGGCGGCATGGATGATTGGACAAGGCACTCTTCTGTTCTGGTCGCGCATGCTTTTTGAGGCAGCGTTCTTTTTCTGGAGCCTGTCCTTCTGGAAGACTTTCCGTTTCAAGCTCTGCGACGGCCCGTCGACAAAATCCCGATGGACGGTTTTACTAATCTCCGTCAGCGTCGGGCTGGGTTATATCATCGCCGGAGGGGGATTGCTGGCCGAGCTGGCGGGTTACGGGAACTTCGCCCTTCATTGGTACGTTTCCTGGGGCCGAAGCGTTGTCGTGCTTTTGTGGGCGGGTCTTTTGTTCGGTTCTCTCCGAGAAGTGGACGCTGCACCTGCAAAACCGTCAGACATTCAAGACGACGCCCCTAAAGAAAAAGCCAAGCCCGTAAAATGGCTGTTGTTAAAGCTGTCTTGGCTGGCATGGGCGGGCGCCTTGATTTTGGGGCTTGTCTTTGCCTGGGGAGGCACCCAAACCATCGTGGTGGCCCTGGTTGAAGGGTTGACCCGCCCGATACAGATTGGAAATATCACGTTCAACCTGGCGGGTTTTGTCTATACCGCAGTAATCCTGATGGGCGCCCATGCAGGAATCCGGCTTTTGCGCAACCTAGTCAAAAACCGCATTCTCTCGGACAGCGGCCTGGAGCCGGGAATCCGGGAATCTATTACTACCGTCACCAGCTATGTGCTTTGGGGGCTGGCTATCCTCTTGTCTCTCAACGTCCTGGGTCTCAGCACCACTTCCATTGCAGTGGCTTTGGGCGCGTTGAGCATCGGGCTGGGATTCGGCCTGCAGAACATTTTCAATAATTTCGTAAGTGGACTGATCCTTCTTATCGAAAGACCGGTGCAGGTTGGAGACGTCATCCAGTTGAACGACACATGGGGAACAGTGACCAAAATCAATGTCCGCTCCACGCTGGTCCAGACCTTTGACAACGCCTCACTCATCATACCCAATTCGGACATGATCAGCAACCAGGTCACCAACTGGAGCTTTAAGGACCTCCGGCTGCGCCGCAACATCGTAGTAGGGGTAGCCTACGGTTCTGATACGGCATTGGTGGAAAAAACACTGCTCGAAATCGCCCATGCCCATCCCAAAGCGCTGAACACCCCGAAACCGGAAGTTCTTTTCCAAGACTTCGGCGACAGCGCCCTGATCTTCAAGTTGCGCCTGTGGAGCACCATGGACCACTTTATCAGGGTGGAAACGGATGTCCGGTTCGCCATTGACCGTCTGTTTCGGGAAAGACATATCGAAATCGCCTTTCCTCAACGAGATATTCACATTCGTTCGACCGTGGAAAAAACGGACACCAGCACGAAAACCGAAACATGAATGTTCCCTGTGCAGGGGAATATTCGATGATAATATGGACTGACAACGGTTTTTGGATCGTCTGGGATGCCGTCACAAAAAACAGAGCGATATTCACTTTTCCTGTGAAATGACTTTAGAAGCAAAGAACGTCCCCGCGTTCATATTTGCAACTCAGGACTCAAAGCTATGACGCCAGCGCCTTGACCTTCTTAATTTCATCAGTTTTCCCCAGTATTATCAAGATGTCACTGTCCTTGATGACAAAACTTGCTGGTGGCACCAACACGAAATTTTCGGGCACCAATTCTTTGATGGCTATAACATGGACATTGTACTTGGAGCGCAGATTCAGCTCCTTCAGGCTCTTGCCAATAAATTCTTTCGGGGGCGCCACCTGGACCAAGTCAAATTCTTCTGCTAAAGGGATGAAATCCAGGACATTAGGTCGTGAAAGTCCCCGTGCGACGCGGATGGCCATATCTTTTTCCGGGTGGATGATTTCCGTTGCCCCGACGCGTTTTAGTATTTTCCCATGATCTTCGTCCAACGCCTTGGCAAGTATTTTCTTAACACCTTCTTCCTGAAGGTGAAGACATATCAAAATGCTGGTGCTTATTTTTGTGCCGGTGGAAACGATCACCGCATCCATGTTCTCCAACCCGAGGGCCTTCATAGCATCCTTTTCCGTGGCATCAAGGATTACCGCCTCTGTTGAGTGGCGATCTATCGCTTGAACGCGAGCCTTGTCCGCATCAATGGCAACCACCTCATGACCGTCTTCATACAATGCCTTGGCGGCATAAAAACCGAAATTTCCCAATCCTACGACGGCAAAACGTTTCATGGCTTATCTCCTATCCTATCATCAGGTTTTCTTCAGCGTATTCAACGCCGTTCGTCGGTCCGGTCCCGACGATGATGTATGCGAAAGTCAGTACGCCCATTCGTCCGATGAGCATCATAGACATAATACAAGACTTGCCCCAGGCCCCCAATTCCGGGGTGATACCCGTAGACAATCCAACCGTTCCAAAAGCCGAGACTGTCTCGAAAAAATATGCGAGGAAAGATCCATGTTTTCCCGGCACTTCCTCACAAGTTCCGGTGTCCCCCAGCAAGAGCAGGAAAAGCACCAACGCAATGACGGCGATGGCCAAGAGAATGAGAGAAATGCTTCGGTTGACCGTTTCAAGGGGAATGCTCTTTTTAAACATGTTTACCCGACGTTTTCTCGCCACGCGGCTGAAGGTAAACGCTGCAATCAGCGCAAGCGTTGTTGTTTTCACCCCACCGCCACAGGATCCCGGCGACGCCCCAAAAAACATGAGCAAAATCATCATCGCCAAGGTAGCCTGTCTTAACGAACCGATGTCCACGGTGTTGAATCCTGCCGTGCGGCATGTAATCGATTGAAAAAGCGATGTGATGATCCGGTGGGGTAGTGACGCGGATTTGAGCGAAACCTGAGCTTCGAGCAATGCAAACATAAGGGTGCCGGCTACCACCAGTACCAGAGTCGTAAGCAATACGGCTTTTGTCTGAACGGAAAGCCGTCGCCGTTGATCTTTTTGTTTGACGAAGTTCGATTGTAGATCGTAGAGCACCGGAAACCCGATACCGCCGAGAACTATCAACATACACATGGTCATATTGAGAAACAGGTCGTCGCTATGACGCACCATGCTGTCGGAAAATAGAGAAAACCCAGCGTTACAAAATGCCGATATGGAGTGAAAGGTGGCCGTGTAGACCGCTTGCACAAAAGGCAGTTCTCCGCCCCAATGAACGGTTAAAAGGATTGCACCGATGATTTCCACGCTAAATGTAAACAAGACAATATTTTTAACGAGTTTAAAGATATCCTCCCGCGGTGTATGGGCGAAGAGGTCCTGCATGACCATACGTTGCCTGAACGAGACGCTTCGACCCACCCATTGGAAAAGAGCAACAGAAACAGTCATAACGCCAAGGCCACCTATCTGGATTAGCATCAAAATGACCAGCTGGCCGAATGTGGTAAAATAGCTTCCCGTATCCACAACCACCAGGCCGGTCACGCATACAGCTGATGTGGCCGTAAACAAAGCGTCTACCCAGAGGATGTGACCGGCTTTTGTGCAAATCGGCAATCTGAGAACAAGTGTGCCCACGGTTATCGCCAAAAGAAAACTGGCCAACACAAGGGCTGCTGGATGGGTTTTGAGTATTCGCGTTGGAAGCGTCATGATTTGACCTTAGGATTGAGAAAATACTGACAATGGAAATGGGCATCGGTCTGACAGAGTTCATTCAGACGGCGATTTCCAAGGACCATTCGATCCAGGTACGCCCCGCATACCGTGATTTCGTGTTGGGAGTCGATCTTGTTGTAATGAAGAAAAGAGCATATCATTACAAGATGTTTTTCCAAGCGATCATTCGGCCCCAAACCTCGAATGATTTCTTGCACCTGCTTTGAATCCAATTTGCCGTCACCGATATACCGGATGTAATCAACTTTCGCCTCGCCCAGGTCTTCAATCAATTTGCGGTGCTGCGAATAAAGCAGCGCCAGTAGCGGGCATCTCCGGCTACGGCTGTTTCGTTTAAGCGCGGCAATCAACTTCACCAAGGCTCCCCGCTCTCTGAACGGCATTTTACCAAAACGAACTATGATAATTTTCGGGTTTTGCTCCAGAGCCTTATCGAGGCATTGAATCGGACTGGAAACCCATTGTTCATCGGTTGACCACGGTTCACCAACATTGCCGGTGGTTTCGCACAGCAAGAACCGAAGGGTTCCCGCCACACCCTTATTCTTTGCGCTCGCTTTCTCTTTCATTACATTACTTTCCCTTCCGTGTTTACGCCGCCATCAGTCGTCCGTCTCTGCCCAGCTTGACCAGACTGACGATCACCACAACAAACTCCAACCGCCCAAGAAACAGGAGAAGAATGCCGCTATCCTGACGTTCCAAGGCGTCGACCATATTTTCGGCGGCAAGGATGCTCCGGTAGTTTTCACGCAGGATCGCGTCGCTGGCCTTGCCCAGTGATACGAGGTTCGTAACGGCCCACGCCACGACCAGGCCCATCAGGACAAACAGGAGGCCATAGCCGAATATGATTTTTTTCTTCATAGAGTCCGTACACAATCGTATTGTGAGCTTGAAATTATTGCATGCTGCCAGGGGCTCTTTAGCAAGGGAAAGGCCAAAAATGGATTAACTGTAATATCAAGTAAATATGGTGCATGCGGGAAAGGCAAGCATTTCGCGGGGAGTCTTTCCTTGCATTTTGCAAGGATTACGGCCTGCACAATGCAAGACGACTATTCGAGGTGGTATTTTTTTCTTTTACGCCACAGGGTGGCCGGATCAATGCCTAACACTCTGGCTGCTTCTTCCATGGATTGGCATCTGACGATCGCCTTCTGGATATGGATCTTCTCAATTTCAGCAAGCGTTCTTAACGTCTCCTCTGACCCTTCATTATTCTTGCATTCTGCAATGTATCCCTGAAGATCGGTTGGTTCGAGTTGTTTCCCTCGGGCCAGAATGGTACCTCTTTCAATCACGTTGACCAATTCACGAACGTTTCCGGGCCAGGGATAATCCTGAAGCATCTGAAGGGTTTCAGGGCCAAGCCCCTTTATTGCCTTCTTGTTCAGTTTCGAAAAATGCTCCAAATAATGGTTGGCGATAATCTCCACATCCTCTGGGCGATCCCGCAAAGCAGGCATGTGAATCTCCACAACGTTGAGACGGAAGAAAAGATCCTGACGAAATCCTCCCTCTTGGACCAACTCTTCCAAATCCCGATTGGTGGCTGTGATGACCCTAACATCGACCTCGATGGTCTTTGGATCGCCGAGTCGCTCAAACTCCCTGTGCTGCAAGAAACGAAGAAATTTCGATTGCACCTGGGGATCCATTTCAGCGATCTCATCAAGAAAAACCGTTCCTCCTTCTGCCAGCTTCAGTTTACCCTCTTTGTCCTCAAGCGCCCCGGTGAAGGCCCCTTTCTTATGACCGAATAAGTCACTTTCCAGAAGGTTTTCCTGCAAAACGGCACAGTCCACGGTTACAAATGGGCTGTCTTTCCTGGGGCTCCAATCGTGGATCAATCGGGCAAGCAGCCCTTTTCCTGTTCCACTTTCACCGCTGATTAGTATCGATGCATTGGATTCGGCAACTTGGCGCGCCATTGTCAGTACCTTGTGCATTTTTTTACTACGAGTGATCAAGTCACCTTCTTCTACAATCCCTCTTAGCGTACGAATTTCCGCCTCCAATGAACGGACTTTTTCCACCATCCCGATGACGTGATTGACCTGTGCAGGCGTAAAAGGCTTTGGCAAATAGTCAAATGCCCCCAGCTTGATGGCTTTCACCGCGGTATCTATCGTCGCATACGCCGTAATGACAATGACATCTGTTTTGAGATCTGTCTTTTCGATATCCTCCAATACCTTTAGGCCGTCCTTATCCGGGAGTCTCAGATCCAGCAATATAATCTGGGGTTTATGCTGTTTAAGGACTTCCAGCCCCTTCTCCCCGGAATCTGCCGTTTGTACCGAAAAACCCAAATCCTCAAGATGGATTTCCAGGGTTGTAAGAATATTTTTATCGTCGTCGATTATCAGCGCCTTCTTCACAGGTCTATTCTCCAGTTCCAAGAGGTATCCACAGGGTGAATGTGGTGCCTTTTCCGATACGGCTTTCCACTGAGATCGTTCCACCATGTTGTTCGACGATTTCCTTTACAATAGCCAAACCCAGACCAATCGTACCGCTTTTCTCCCTTTCCGAGAATTGGCTGTATCGGTCAAAAATGCGGTCCAGGAAACCAGGTTTAATGCCAGTGCCTGTATCGGCACATTGAATGTAGGCACGACTGTCACGCCGCCGAACCGTAAGCGTCACACGCCCCCCGCTGTCAGTATATCGAAGCGCATTGCCCGCCAGGTTCGTAATGACCCATGGGAAACGCAGGGAGTCAATCGCCACAGGCGGCATCTCCTTGTCGATGTCCAACTCCAGTCGAACGTTTTTTTCTTCCGCTTGTTGTTTTAGAGGCTTGATACATTCCTGAATAACAACGGCTATATCCAACACCTCCTTCTCACGAGGGGTTACCATGGACTCGAGTCGGGCGATATCCACCAATTCGTTGATCAGCGACGAAAGCCGATGGCAATCTTCCTTGGCGGTGTCGATGAGCCGACGTTCCTTGTCCTGGGGAAGATGCCCTCCTTTTTGGTGGAGCATGCCGATGCTCATGGCAAGAGAGGTCATGGGGGTTTTCAGTTGATGGCTGAGATCGGCAATGAATCTGGCCTTTGCAATTTCGCTTTGATGCACCTTCTCTTTTTCAGCGAGGAGTTTGTCCGCACTGATTTGATCATACACTTTGAGACGGGCAAATAATCGATTGAATTCTGATGTCAAAAAACCAATCTCATCTTTGGTCTGAACACAAAATTCAGGATAAACACCACCACCTTCCTTGATTGTGGAGAGCGTTTTGGCAAGTTCAATCAGAGGCATCGAGATTCGCCGCGACAGAAAGTAGCTGACAAGCAAGGCAAAGGCGATTGCGAAAACAAGTAGCGTGACGGAATATCGAAGCGCTCTTTCTGCAAAAACCCTTGTCTCGCGTTCCGCCTTTTCCATGGCTCTTTCATTGATCAAAACCAAGTCATTGATCTTTGTTATGATTTCCGCACTCAGTGAGACAAACTTCAAAAATTGCTCATTTAGACTGACAACCTGTTTCTTGTTGCGTAGAAGTTCGCTCACCACGGATTCATATCGTTCATAATACTGGAACATACTATCAAGGATTGGCCTTTCATCGGGTTCCGTGATGTTATTCTGACAAACCAGAAGAAGGTCTGCAATCTTCCGGATGGATGAAGGGATTTCAGGATCTGTTTCGCTATACCCGAACACACTCAGCAGAAACTGATTCCGTGTGGTTTCCACAATGTGACGCATTCTTTGCGCCGCCTCGATGCTCTTGTAGTTCTCTGAAAGAATACGCTCGGCACTCCTGCCCAGCAAGCTCAAATGCCGATAGTCCAGCAAAATGACCATGATGAGGATGAAAGCAGGAACCAAGATGACCAGAAAGATCTTGGTTCTTATCGAAAAACCAACTCCGGATATATTGTCATCGCCAGAAACGCCTTTGTTCATATTGGGCAAAATTCCCCTTGTAACGGGTTTCCGACAGAACGGTATCTTCGATGCCCGTCAGTCGGGTGCATTCATATCCGGTATGATACATTCCTCGCCGAATTTGACGCAGGCATCGGGCGGATAAATCCCCTTGAGCTCATCTTTGCCGGTCTTGGCCCACAGTGGAACGCCTACCAGATAGGCGATACGACCGATACGATGAGAGCCCACCGGCGCTGTAAGAAAGATAAAGCCGATGGTTGCCACCGCCCGCGTGGCTACACCGAAATCCAGGAAATACAACGTCAGCGACAGCAGCAGGGTGCCCAATCCGATGGTGCCGGCCTTGGTACTGCAAGACATGCGCATGAACAGATCCGGCATACGTAGGATGCCCAGCCCCGCTACAAACATAAAAAAGGCGCCCACCACCATCAATGCGGCTACCAGGATTTCGTTCACGGTTCCGCCCTCCACTTTTCAATATAGTAAGCAAAAGCGATGACGCTCAGAAAAGAAACAATGGCCCAAGCAATGGCCACATCCAGCAGCACCGCGTGCCGTGAGACAATAGCATAACCTATAATAATACCGGCCGAGTTGGTTGATATCAACTCAAAGGCGATAATCCGGTCCGGCAAAGTAGGGCCGATGCAAAGACGGATAAACCCCATAATCATGGTGCCACCCAGCAGCGGCAGCACAATCCAATAGATGGTGATTTCCAGAATCATTTGAACACCTCAATCACACGCCGTTCGAGTCGCTGTTTGATATCGCTGCGGAAGATTTCCGGATCGTCCACATACATGGCATGAATGAAAAGAGTTTTGCCGTCCGGCGAAACATCCAGGCTTAGCGTCCCCGGTGTCAGGGTAATGACATTAGCCAATACGGTGGTTTGAAGATCGGATTCCGTGTCCAGCGGCACGGCAATAATGGCCGGCTGCATATGATGCACGGGTGTGATGACCTCCCAGGCGACCCGTAAATTTGCCAGGAGCAATTCCCACACGAAAAATCCCAGAAATTTTGCAAAACGAAAAATCCGAAAGACTGAAACCAGTAGCGATACCTCCGACGGTGAACTCAACAGCCACAGACAAAGAGAGCTGAGCACAAATCCCACCGCAAAATTAACCAGGGTGAAGGAACCGGTTACCGCCATCCAGATAAACGGCAAGAAAATGTTTCCCCAGAACCGATTTATTTTCATCAGGGGGCTTCCTCCAATACGGCCATTATGTAGCCGGCCGGATGCAACAGTTGGTCGGCTGCCTGCATGGCCAGAGCCATAAACGGCTCCGACATCAGCCCGATGGCCAGTGTAAGAAGGGCCAGCGCAAACATGGGTAAATAGAGGGCGGTTTTGGAAAACAGGCTCAGGCCGCCTTCGTTCGATCTGCCGGCCGTGGCGGCGCCTGAAGGCGCATCCCCCCAAAAGGCGCCGCTCCAGATTTTGGCCATGGAGAACAGGGTCAGTAAACCAACGCCGAGCGCGGTGCCGGCAATCAAATAGGATTCTATTTCCAGACCGGCCCTGATCAGGATCAACTTTGCCCAGAACCCTGACAGAGGCGGAATACCGGCCAACGAAAAGGCCGCCACAGCGAACACCGCCGTCAGCCAAGGGGCTTTTGTCGAGAGTCCGCCCAGCGCGTCCAACTCGAAGGATCCCTGCAGTTGCTGGGCCACGCCACTGACCAGAAACAGGTTGGTCTTCACAATAATGTGATGGATGATGTAGAAAATGGCCCCCGCCACCGCCATGGACGTGTAAAGGCCAAGGCCCATGATCATATAACCAACCTGGCTGATGATATGAAAAGACAGGATTCGCCGGAACTCGTTATGAGACATGGCGCCTAAGACGCCGACCACCATGGTCAATCCGGCGAGGATAAGGATCAGGGTATGGGTATAATCAACATCTTGAACGAACAGCAGCGTGAAAATCCGTAACAGCGTGTAAACGCCGACTTTGGTCAGGAGCCCTGCAAAGAGGGCCGAGACCGGTACCGGCGGCGTGTGATAAGATGCCGGAAGCCAGAAGAAAAGGGGAAAGATGGCTGATTTAATGCCGAAAGCCACCAGAAACAACATGGCCAAGACAACGACCGTGTCGGGATGCTCCAAGGTAACCAGCCGTCGCGCCAAATCGGCCATATTCAGCGTGCCGGCCATACCGTACAAAATACCCAAGGCCATCAGGAAAAACGCCGAAGAAACCAAGTTGAGGGTGACATACTTGATGGCGCCTTCCAACTGGGCTTTTTCTCCGCCCAGGGCCAGCATGACGAAAGAAGCCATCAGCATGACTTCAAACCAGACGTAAAGATTGAAAAGGTCGCCGGTCAGAAACACACCGGAAACGCCCATGAGAAGGAAATGCAAAAAGGGATAATAACCGTAAGCCTCGCGCCGCGCGTCGATGCTTCCCATGGAATAGACGACCACAGCGGCGCCCATCAAGGCCGCCAGGACCACCATGATGCTGCTGAATACATCTACCACCAGCGTGATGCCATAGGGGGCCGGCCAGCTGCCCATTTGGGTGACAAGAAAACCTTCCCGCCGGACCGTTTGCAGCAATACCAACGCTGCGGCCAACAGCGCCAGGGCGCCTGTTACGCTGATGACGCGCTGCACCAGACGAAAACGCCATGACATGAGGCAGGCGGCGGCTGTCGCCAGCGGAATTACAAGAGGCAAAACGATAAGTGTATTCGGGCTCACGTATCCCTAGGCTTTATCTGGGCGTTGTTTTCAGTGGAAAGCGATTTAAACGTCCGGCTGAACAATACCAGCGCGAAGGCCAGCACGCCAAACGATATGACGATGGCCGTCAGAATCAGGGCCTGAGGCAGCGGATCGGCGTAAGCGCCTGTTATCTTCACGGCGTCGGTGGCAATCAATGGGGGCCTGCCGCGGGTCAGTCCGGCAGAAACGAAGATCAACAGATTGATGGCATTCGAGAGCAATACCAGGCCGATGAGCAATTTAACCGGTGTTCGACACAGCAGCAAAAATATTGCCGATCCAAACAGCACGCCCACGATGACCGCTGCCAGTACGTTCATCTGGTTTATTCTCCTTCCGCCAAAGACAATATAATGGTCAGAACGGCGCCGACAACAACCAGGTAAACCCCGACATCGAATATCAGCGGGGTACCGATATGGACACTGTCAGCAGCGCCGAAATGCAAGATTTTCCATTGCCCGGTCAAAAATGCATGCCCCTGCGTCAGACCGAAGATTCCGGCGCCCAGAGCGACCAGCAGCCCGGCGCCGGTTAAAACCAATGGACTGCATCTAAGCAATCGGCGGGTTTCCTCAGCTCCGAACGCCAGGCTGTGCAGAATAAACGTAGCCGCTGCAACGAGCCCGCCGATAAATCCGCCTCCCGGAAGATTGTGGCCGCGAAACAATAATAACGCTGAAAGCAATAGCAGCATCGGCATCAGATAGCGCGTCGCTGTGATCAAGATGACCGGTTTCATGAGATAACCACCTTTTTTGCATTTTGATGACCAGACTACAGGACAAACACCAGTGTGCAACCATCGCGGTGCAATGCAAAAGCACAAATAATCAACGAAACCCGATATTCCAACACACCACCGTTTTGATACCCCCTGTTTTTTGATTTCGCATCAATCCGCGGCCAGCCCATTTCCTGTCCGCCCTTCTCCCGGAACTTTTTCTTCTTGTATTGGACGAAGTTTCAGCAGGGTGTAGACACCGATGCCTGCCAGAAACAGCACACTTATTTCACCCAAGGTGTCCAGGCTGCGGAAGTCGACGATGATGACGTTGACGATGTTTCGGCCGTGCGCCAGCGACAGGCTGTTTTCAACGAAGAACTCGGAGAGCACGGATCCCTGCCGGACGGACAGCGCTATCAAGACCAAAAGGGTCATCAGCAGACCACTGGCGACTGCCACCAACATATTGGCAAACCGTCGCACCGGTGTCGAGAACAACCCATAGCCGGGTAAACGATAGATAACCAATACGAAGAGAATGACAGTCATGGTCTCGATGATGAACTGGGTCATGGCAAGATCGGGCGCCCCGAAGTCGATAAAAATCAAGGCCAGCCCGTAGCCGATGACGCCCATGGCCACAATGGCGCTCAGACGGGATCGGGCGATAACCGCAACAATGGCGGCTCCCACTATGAGCACCGTAATAATGAATTCAAACAGGCGAATGTCCATTCTTTCCAGATTCAGATAGAATCCGGCCGGATGACTGACCAGGGTAACCACCGTCAACCCGATTGCCGTCAAAATGATCGTCAGAACGTAATGATGAAGGTAACCGCCCTGAAAAATACGGGTCTGCCAGGCAGCCAGACTTTTCAACCCGCCAAGGATAATCTCGTAGCCGGTTCCCGGACCATAACGGCTGATCCGACGCAAGGGTTCGATCCGGTCGCGGATGCGACGAAATCCGATGTAAATGCCGGTCCCGGCCAGAACCGTCAATCCGCTCAAGGCCAGCATTGGCGTGAGGCCATGCCACAGCGCTAGGTGCACCACCTCCTTGCGAACCAAAACTGCCGACACCGCCGGAGAAACCAGCGCGGTGTCGATCAGCCAAGGCGCCAAGCCGAAGAGCAAACCAACGGCGGCCGGCAGCAGCGCCCCCAATTCCAAATCAATCGGGATTTTGTGCCGTGCTGCTGCGCCGGTTTGGCGCTTGGTAAAGAACGGTCGGATAAGCAAAAAAGCGGTTGTCGCAAATAAAAGGGCGCTGGCAGTCAATGCGGCAGCCGTCTGCAGACATCCGTCTGCAGACAGGTTCAAAACTGTTTCATAAATCAGTTCCTTGCCGACAAACCCCAGTAGCGGTGGAAGCCCGGCCATGGAAAAGCCGGACAGGATTGCCGCAATCGCAATCACGGGCATCTGCCGGTACAGGCCCTGCAATTTACGAACATTGCGACATCCGGTTTCGCGATCTACTACACCGGCCGCCAGAAACAAGGAACCCTTGTACAAGGCATGGCCGATCAGGAAAACAACCGCCGCCTGGATGGCAATATCCGTACCCAAACCGGTCAAATATACCATCGTCCCCAAGCCATTGACGGTTGTGTAGGCCAGGATTTTTTTTATATCGGTCTGAAAAAGGGCCAGCCAGGCCCCGCTGACCATGGTGACGGCGCCGAAAAGGGTTAGAGAAACGTGCCATGCTTCGGTTCCGCCCAGCACCGGCGTCAGGCGCATCAACAGGTATACGCCGCCCTTGACCATGGTAGCCGAATGCAGGAAGGCGCTGACGGGCGCCGGTCCTTCCATGGCCGAAGGAAGCCAGAAATGAAATGGAAATTGCGCTGATTTGGTAAAGGCGCCGATCAAAATGAGGATTAGAATAGGCGCATAGAGAGAATGGCTACGGATGGAGGGGCCGCTATCCAGCAGTTCGTATATTTCCAGGCTGTTTCCGATCGCTCCCAGCATAAGAATTCCTGCAAGCAGGGCCAGGCCGCCGACGCCCGTCACCAGTAAGGCCTGCAACGCAGCCGATCTAGCGGATTCGCGATGGTGGTTAAAACCGATCAAAAAATAGGATGTCAGGCTGGTCAATTCCCAGAAAACGAACATTGCGATCCCGTTACCGGCCAGCACCAGGCCCAGCATGGACGCCATAAATCCCAACAGATACATGTAGAAACGTCCGAGATCAGGGCGACCACGAAGATAGCCTCCGGAATAGAAGACAACGACAGCACCAATGCCGGTGACCAAAAGAGCGAAGACCAGGCCGAGACCGTCGAGATAAAACGAAAAGCGGGCGCCCACCATCGGCGCCCAATCGTGAACTTCGATCAGGGGTTCGCCACCGGCGATTGGCCCGATTTTACTGGAAAAAAAGATGAACAACGCCAGGAGGGGCAGACTGAGAAGGCGCCCCGTCCAGGAAGGCCGCAGTGTATGTAAGACGGGGGCTGCCAGGGCAAGTAAAAACCCGGAAATAACCGTAATCGTAATCATGGGGTAAATATCCCGCAGGCGTTAAAATTTACTCGGGCGACGAGTCCTTTCGCAATCCGTGTGCGATCTGCGGAAAACGGCATCATACGTCAATGGCAACCGTACAATAACCATGGAACCAATTGCAGGGTAAGATCCTTAACGCCGTCAGGGCCTTATTTGGTTGATACAACGGCAGAGGCTGCTTAAGAAATCTTTCCCGGAGATGCAATTTGTTCACATTAATAAGGATGCCGGCAGGCTGTCAATTTTTTTGCATGGAAAGGCGTTTTTCCCCTTTCGTCGCAATGGACCTTCGGCGGATACAACCGAATTCAGAGGCCAAAGCAAAAGGGTTGCCCTGGTTGACTAGATAATAAAAGGTAAGGAATCGGTTGCAAACAGCGATTGGCGGGTTAAGAATTTGTCTGGGAAATATTTTCCAGGACGGCGGCGGCCAGCATCGGAAACATGATTTCATGGTGCCCTATCAGATTGTAGCCCGCCCCGCCTTTGCTGATGGGTCGACAGACCACATTGGTTATAGGCCGATAATGCCGAATGAAGTCCATATTGACGGTGGTAAACCGATCCACCGTGTGCCCCAGATTCCTGGCCAAAGTAAGGGCTTTCAAAAACACTTCGGGCAGTATGACGGCAGATCCCACATTCATCAGGACGCCTTTTTCGAGATTGGCGACCACCGACGCGAAGAGTCTGAAATCATGGTGGCTTGCCTGGCCGGTGGCGGCAGGATCAAAGCCCGGATGGATGTGTATGATATCCGTTCCCACAGCCACGTGAACCGTGGCCGGGATCTCAAGGCGCGCCGCTGCGGCAAGGATGCTTTCCCCGGAAAAAGGAAGCGCTTGCTTAATGATGGCGCGTCCCACGGCCTGTCCGAGTCCCAGCCCTTTTTCTTTAGCAACGGACACGGCGTTGTTCAGAAATTCCGCGGTTTCCTTGGCCATGCCAAAAGCCCCCTCTTCGAGTCCCTCCTGAACATCTTCCGAGGTCCTTCCTACCATGGCCAGCTCCAGATCATGGATAATTCCCGCACCATTGAGCGCAACCGCCGTGATAATACCACGTTGCATCAAATCAGCGACAATGGGGTTGAGCCCCACCTTGATGACATGGGCCCCCATGGCCATGATAACATGCTTTCGCGCCGCATGGGATCGGGCGATGGCGGCGGCGACCTTGTTGAAGTCGCCGGCAACAAGAATATTGGGCAACGTAGCCAGGAAATCGCGGAACTTGCCTCCGGGCCTCCAGGGACGGGCAAAATCCGCCCGGCCCACCTTGCTCTTCCGGGATTCCAGGGGATAGGTTTTCAGCAGCGAGACATCTAAAGGCTTCATGGGGCTGTTCATCCAGATATCCTTTATCCTCCCAACTCGGAATCAAAAAAACCAAAAAAGACAACCGTGCAATGTTCTTAAGACATAAGTGTCAAATGCCAGGACATCGACGTCTTGGCACTTATCACATAAGGCACTTGGTCACGACTTGGAAACCATGAAGCTTTCCGGAAACAGAATCCGATCCACCAGATCACAGAGGATGTGCCCGACGGCAATGTGCGTTTCCTGGATATAAGGGGTCCTGTCGGAATCCACAGCAATGTTCAGGTCGAATTTGCCGGCCATGGCGCCTCCGGCGCATCCCGTCAGGGCCAGGGTGGAAAGGCCCATTCCCCCGGCCATGTCCATGGCAAGCATGACGTTTTTCGAATTGCCGCTGGTGCTGATTCCCCAGGCCATATCGCCTTGTTTACCCAACGCCATGACTTGCTTTGAAAAGACCTGGTCAAAAGCATAGTCATTGCCGATGCTCGTTAACACCGATGTGTCTGTGGTCAGCGCTATGGCGGGCAAAGGCCTTCTTTCCACCTGGAACCGGTTGACAAATTCAGCGGCAATGTGTTGGGCGTCCGCTGCGCTGCCGCCGTTGCCGAAGATGAGCACCTTGTGGCCCGAAACAAAACAACCGGCTAATCGTTGGGCCGCGCCAAGCACCAAGTCCGCATTGTCCTTGAAAAAACGTTCTTTGACCTGAAGACTCTCTCGAACGGCCTGTTCAATGATCTCTTTCATGTGATGCTCTCAAGCCGGCCAAGCCGGCGGATAAAGTTACGCTTCTTCGAGTATGGTTTTCATCTCTTCAATGAATGTGGTGCAGTCCTTTCCCAGAGCGTCGGCCTTTTCAAATTCTTCCAAGGCCTTTGTAAACTCCTTGTGTTGCCGATAAAGTTGGCCCAGTCGCATTCTGAAAAGACCGTTGTCCGGATCAACGACGGTGCTCTCCCGGGCGAGAACTATAGCAATTTCCAGATTTTCCCCAAGGGAACCATAGAGGTGACCGAGGGTGTTCAAGCTCCTGGCATCCTTCGGGTTGGCCCTGACGGCCTTTTCAAAGGCTTTAATCGCCTCCCGGACCATCCCCTTACTCTCATAACAGTCCCCCAACACCCGAAAAACAGAACTGCTCTTCGGGGCACTTCGAGCTGCCGGCTCCAGATATTCAAGGGCCTTATCCGTCTGCGCCATCTCCTGATAACACAAACCGATTTGGGTCGCGATGTCCGGATGGTCCCCATCAAGGTCGTGGGCTTCCAGAAGCAACCCCAAGGCCTTTTCGCGATCGCCTTTTTTCAGATAAGCAAGACCCAGGTTGTAAGTGGCCATCACGTCTTTTGGGTTCATATCCATCACGGTTTCAAAGGCCTCGATAGCGCGGTCAAACTTGTCCAGAACACCGTAACAGACCCCCAGGCTGTTGTGCACGTTGACATTATGGGCATCCACCATCAGGGCCCTTTTGAACTCTTCAATGGCGCCATCTATGTCCCCGTATTGATAGAGTTTGTCCGCGCTGATGTTCAGGCTCACAACGTCAAACGGCGTCGCCGTGTTGGGGCCGAAAAAAAAGGCATGTTCCAGGGCTTTTTCTGCGTTGGGTAATACCGACGTTTTTTCAAAGGGCCAGAAGGGATAAACCGCCAGCCCTACGGACAGGGTGTGCTCGGCGGCAAGCAAAAACCGGCGTTGCAGCTCCTTTGCCAGCTCTACAGCCTTTGCCTCGTTCATGTCCGGACACAAGCAGGCAAACCGTTCCTGGTGCAGACGCCCCCACGTCATGTCTCGTGTCTTGGCCATGCCTTCCAAAACCTTGGCAAGTCTGATAACCATCCGGGCTGAAGGCTCGTTGCCGTGACCATCGAGTATTTCCGAAAAGCCGTCTATCGAGATAACGAGGACGGAAAAACGCTGCAAGTCATTTGCCAAAGACCGACATAGCGCTCTAAACGATTCTCCTGCCTGCACATAAGGAAAATCTTCCTTCAGGCGTTTGGCGCCGACCAGGAGCTGTCCCACCGGTCTAACCCTCCATTAGGATTTTCTTAAAGGCCTCGGCAATGATCGTGATCTCCTCGTCCTGGACTGTCCGAAGGTCCATCAATACGGAGTCCTCTTCAATGCGTACAATGACCGGTGGTGTGGATTTGCGAAGGGATGCTTCGATGGTATTGGCCGACAGTCCTTCTATGGCAATACTCAGGCATTTTGTAGGCAGCTCCTGGAGAGGCAGCGAGCCGCCTCCCACACGGGAAGCTCCATTGACAAGTCCCACGTTTAAGCGGCGGTCTCCAAGTTTTTTCAAACGGTTTTGCAGCCGTTTTGCCTTTGTCAAGATGCTTTTGACAGGCATGGTGATCATGTGAAGCGTTGGTATGGTGGAAAGGGCCTGGGCTTCATCGCGGTATAATTGTAACGTGGCCTCCAGGCCGGCCAGCGTCATTTTGTCGATCCGAAGGGCTCTGTTGATGGGATTGCTTTTAATCTTGTCCACAAAATCCCGTTTTCCCACAATGATGCCTGCTTGAGGTCCTCCAAGCATCTTATCCCCGCTGAACGTCACCACATCCGCGCCTGCAGCCACCATCTCCTGCACGGTCGGTTCCTTGATAAGACCATAAGGGGACAAATCCACAAAGTTGCCGCTGCCCAGGTCTTTCATCACGGGGATGTGGTACTTCGTCCCCAGAGCGACCATTTCGGCAATAGACACTTCCGCCGTAAATCCCACAATACTAAAATTGCTCGTATGAACCTTGAGCAACAAGGCTGTGTCGCTGCTGACGGCACCCTCGTAATCTCTGAGGTGGGTTCGGTTCGTTGTGCCCACCTCGACCAGCTTGGCATTGCTGCGGGCCATAACATCGGGGATGCGGAAAGAACCGCCGATTTCTACCAGTTCTCCCCGGGAAACAATGACCTCTTTTCCTCTGGCCAGGGTTTCAAGGGCCAAAAAAACCGCCCCCGCATTATTGTTCACCACCAGGGCCGCTTCAGCCCCGCTGATTTCGCACAGGATGTCTTCCACCGCACTGTAACGGGAGCCCCGGGCGCCTTTGTTGAGATCAAACTCGAGATTTGAATAACGGCTTGACAAACGGGCGACATGTTCCGCCACCTTTTCTGCAAGAAGCGAACGGCCCAGGTTCGTGTGGATCACAACGCCGGTGGCATTGACCACCCGTTTCAGGTTGAATCCCATTTTTTTCCGTGCCGCCTCCCGGGTGAGACGCAACAGCGCATTGTCGGAGAATAAGGCGTCGTCCAACGGTTCGCCTGAAGTCAAGATCCGGGACCTGAGTGTATCAAGAACGACCCGGATAGACTGCACGACGACAGGCCTGGGCGTGGTTTCCGAAAGGTTGTTCTTTTCCCACAGGTCGATCACATAGTCGACCCCCGGGAGCTTGCGCAACAAGGCCTGCTTTTCGGGATTCAAGGCGTCCCTCCCATGGGAAAAGGAGTGTATGTTTCTGTTTTCTTTACTGTTCATAACATATTTCAGGCCAACTTGCTAAATAAAAAAGGCAATACCCATGACAAGACCGGCAAGCACACCGTCTGAAACCCCGGTAAAAAGCGTTGTTTTTCCTTCGCCCCAAGTGTAAACGAAAAGATAAAAAACGGTCCATATCCGTATCGACATATGGTCGACGCTCGAGAACAGGCATAAAAGCAAGGACATAAAAAGGATGATCGATCTGGTCATTGTCATCACCTATTTTTTCGTCATGCTTATCGTGGGGTGGCGCTGTCGGCGCCAATCCGCGGAATCTTACTGGGTGGCAAACCGAAATTATGGGAGCGGCGTGGTGGGCGCTTCGTTGGTTGCAACTATTTTCGGGGCTTCTTCAACCATGGGCGTCATCGGTCTGGGCTATGCAAGGGGGTTGACAGGAGCATGGTGGTCATTGATCGGCGGCATAGCCTTGGTCCCCTTCGCGATCATTCTGGCCGGTCGGGTTCGCGCACTAGGTCCGTATACCCTTCCAGACATCTTGAAAAAAGCATACGGGGAAAAGGTTGCCGTTCCAGCCGGCATGATGATCGCCATAGCATGGGGCGGCGTCATTGCCGCACAACTTATAGCCGGAGGACGGATTCTCAGCGGTGTTTTCGCGCTGGACTTTCAATGGGCGCTCGCCTCGGTAGCCGTGGTCTTTGTCCTATATACCTTATGGGGAGGACAGGTCTCGGTTGTCAGGACCGATGCGTGGCAGTTAATCTTGTTTATTGGCGGCCTTTTGATCTCTTTTGTCCTTTTGGTTCTCCATCAGGGGGAAGGATCGGGGCTATGGGATAAGATTCCCGAAGGCCATCTTCGTTTTCCTGTATCGGATGTTTTTGGTTGGTATGATGTACTCGTGTTCTATCCCCTCATCGTAGGGCTGCCTTACCTTGTCGGTCCGGACATCTACTCGCGGGTCTTTTGTGCCAAGGACACCCGAGCAGCCCGAAGAGCAGCCCTCATGGCGGCCGCAGTAGTTATTCCGCTTTCTTTCTTTCTTGCCTTTTTCGGCTTGCTCGTCCGTGCCAAGTTTCCGGAGATTGCACCGGAAACCGCCCTGCCGAAAATCCTGGACGTCATTGTCCCTAGCGGACTAAAAGCAGTGATCGTGGTTGGCTTTTTGGGCACCATCATGTCTTCCGCCGACACCTGTCTGATGTCCGCTTCCACCATTGTCACCCTGAACGTGATTTCACCGTTTTGGCGTATCACCAAAGATCAACAGCTTAAAGTGACCAAGGGATTCGTTTTGGCAATCGGCGCCGCAGCATGGTTCATCGCAAGCCAAAAGCAAGGAATCATTGCCTCGCTCCTGCTGGGCTACACGGTTTTTGTCGGTGGTGTCGTCTTTCCCACGTTGGCCACCTTCGCCCGGCACCGACTGGGCGTCACCTCCTCCGGCGCTTTGTGGGCCGTCATTCTGGGAGGAGGCACCGCCATCCTTGGGAAGATAAACAGCGGGACGCCCATGAAGGCGGTGCTGACAAACCAGGGGGCCTTATTTCTGGAGTCCGCCCTTGGGCCTATGTATCTGAGCATCCTGCCTGTGATATTGTCCGTAACGGCTCTGCTGGTGGTCAGCCGGCTTGCGCGATGAAAATTCAGCGTTTCGATGTGACGATTTTCGCGACTGCAGATGTCGACATCTGCTCGGCGAAAGAATAACCACAACGTTGGTGGGCTGAGTGGAACTCTCGCACTTTTTTCAAAACACGAGCCGCAAACCCGACATTTATAATCAACGCAAAAAGCTGCCGGATAGAGCCCCACGGGTAAACCCGTGGTCCCATAAAAACAGCCGATGAGGTCGCCGGGCAGCGATGTGCTCTTTGGAACACTGAAAAAACCTAAAGACCGGCAACAACTGTTCCGGTCTTGGAGGTGTCGTACCCGCCGAGGGTCTTGACCTGATTCTTGAAGTCTTCCGAGCGGATCACGTCCAGCATGAACCGGATTTTTTCGTCTTCGAAAAAAGCCTCGGCAACGGCCAAGTCGTATTCCTCGATAACCACTGGAATAAAATCCAGATCCAGTGCCCTGGCCGCGGCATAGATGCCCAGGCCCACATCGGCAGTCCCGCTCAAAACGGCCACGGCGACGGACATATGGGTAAACTCTTCATTGGCGTATCCTGGAATCTTGTCCGGATCGATATTTAGGGATGCAAGACGATAATCCAAAAGGATGCGGGTTCCTGATCCCGCCTGTCGGTTGACAAAGACACAGTCGTTTCCAACCAGATCTTCAATTCCCGCAATGCCTCTGGGATTGCCTTTGGGCACAATGAGTCCCTGCTCCCGAAATACCAGGTTGACCAGCTTGACCGGCGTCTTTGGCAGATAACGCCGGATATAAGATATGTTGTACGTGCCGGTTTCGGTATCCAGCAAATGGCAGCCGGCCACATGGCAATGGCCGTCCCGCAGGGCGATGAGTCCTCCAAGACTCCCCACATTGCTGGAGGAAAGACCGAATCGACAATCCCGCACATGCATCTGGTTGGCAAGCAAGTCCAGCGTATTGTCGTGACTTCCCACGACAACCACCGTGTTTCTGATGTGTTCCAGATCCTTGAGAAGCTCTACGTCCGCGATTTCTCCCGATTGGATCCCTTCCACATGACTTGGAATCGTCATGATGCCGTCGGCTTCTGTTAACGTTGTGACCGAACCCGCCCCCCTGGGAAGAGGAGACGCTACCATCGTATCGTGAACCAGGCCAAGTTTCACTCTGACGAATTCGTCGACGCCCAGTTTGGAGACCATCTTTCGGGCCGTGCGGGCCTTCACTTTCACCCTTTCCGGTTCGACCGTACCCAGCATGTGACAAATCAAAGGGCGAATGAACTGCTCAAAGGCGATAATAGCGGACACCGGATAGCCCGGATTTCCCATGACCGGGATGTCATCAACGATGCCCAAAACGGTTGGCTTGCCGGGCATCATGGTAACCCCATGGACAAGAACTTCCCCCAATTCCCGGATGACCGCGGCCGTATAGTCCTCTGATCCCGCCGAAGATCCGGCGCTGATGATAACTATGTGGTTGTCTCCTTCGACAGCCGTTGTCACAGCGTCGAGGATCCGTGCAAAGTCGTCGGGCGCCACCGGGGCGATGCGGTATCGGCCACCGTATTGTTCAACCAGGGTTCCCAACACCGTTGCGTTGCTCTCAACGACTTGACCGGGAGCAAGGGCACCGGAACCAAGGTCCTCAGGAGTAATCAACTCAGAGCCTGTGGGAATGATGCAGACCCGCGGTTTTTCTTTGACCGCCACGTGAAATATCCCTCCGTTCATGAGCGCACCCACATCGTAGGGCGTAATGCATTGGTTCTGGGGCAAAACAAGTTCGGTGGCCACGATATCTTCCCCCACCTTGCGAACGTATTGCCAGGGGTAAGCACCGGATTCGATCTGCACCGTCTGGTCGTCAAGGGTCAAAACATGTTCAATCATGATGACGGCATCGGTTCCCTCGGGAAGAGGTCGGCCGGTATTAATAAAAAAAGCATCCTTTCCGATTTGAAGCTTTTTGGGCCTGTCCACCGTCGTGCCAAAGGTGGTTTCCGCGAGTACGGCAATGCCGTCCATGGCCGCCGCGTGGAATGGGGGTGCGGAGAACCTTGCGAATACAGGCCTTGCGGTAATTCTGCCGACGGCCTGCCCGACCGGGACTATTTCTTGACCCAGTGCTTTTTTAAAAGCAATCCGCTCAAAGAAAAGTTTCCGGGCATCGGAAACGGATTTCATCTGCAGGTAGATATTGCGCTTCATCGCTTCTCCGAATATTTCCGAATGCAGTTATCCGGAAAGCTCAAGTTCATATGAAAAGGAAGCCGAATGGGTATCGAGTCGTAAGCCGGGCAAGTGTTTGAGGCGTCTAAGCCGCGTTTGGACGGCCGCAACGCGATCAGGTTCCCACCCGGCCAGTACCGTGATTCACAGATGTCATGGTTTTTGCCATTCATCGGCCGTCCTTACGCGGGGATTTCGCGGATAGCATGGTCATCCCCTGAAGATTTTCTCAAATTCCCGATCGGCGAATGAGATGATTTTTTGTTGAAGCCGTGTATATTTTTCGAGAAAATTTTTACCGGTAGGCGTTAAGATAGATCCACGTCCTTTGCCCCCGCCGGGTTTGGATTCCAGGATTTTCGCCCCGAGACGTTCTTCCGTTGATTTGATCCTTCCCCAAAGGGCCCGATAAGACATTTTGAGCTCCTTGGCGGCTTTATTCATTGAACCCAGGCGATCAATGGTCTCGAGCATATGTACCCTGCCGCCTCCAAAGATGACCCTGTCCTGATCGTCATTGATCCATGTTTTCGTTCGGACCTTCATGATTTTCTCCTCTTGTTAGCATGTAGGGGGAACCCGTTTTCCCATCCCACCCCACAGATGAACGGACCGTCTATCGATGAGCCGGTAATGGACCAACGCAGTTAGGCGAATTTGGAATCCGGATGATATCAGTTCCGGAAATATCCGGGCTAGGGCGATAGATAACCCAGTACCCTTTGGTAGAGTTCCCGTTCGAACCTCCCGTTGGAAACACACAGGATATTTTCTGTGCGAACAGCTTTTCCGTCAAGGCCTTTCCAACCATAAGTCGTCGAATATTTACAGACAATCTTCAATACGGTCTCTTGGGGCGCCTTTTTTTGGAGTCGAACATAGGTACGTCGCAGTGCCGTACCTGTCAGGGGTGTGTCTCCAAGTGCGCCGCAATCACAGTTTTCTTCCAGCACGACAGGCGCCGGTTTCAAGGTAATCCTCTTTTCTCTGTTGTCGGCCGTTTGAATTTCTCTGTCTTCAGCGCCATCAAGGACACGCGTGAAGGCATTCCAGGCGGTATCGATGTCACGCATGACAACAAACGCATTATCAGGCATAGAAATTTGAGGAGAAACCAGTTGTACCGGGTAGCGCTGGGCAGTACAGCCCAAAAAGGCGAGCAGAATCATCCCGGTTTTTAAGGGCAAAACAAGTTTATATAAACGACCATAACGAAGGATCATTGATAGGTTTCGTCTCTTTTTTTCGATGGTTCTTGACTCGGGCGTTCAGATGCGAAATAAGCAATTTTCGTAATCGGTTAGCATGTTGAAACACCGATGTTATGTCTACCGCTCTATATCAAAACCAAACAGGTCAAGCCAGGGGATTTTCCGACAATATGGAAACAGGTATTTCATGGGCAAAAATCAAGGTTGTCGTCTTTGATTGCGATGGGGTGATGTTTGACTCCCGAGAGGCGAATGAAGCCTACTACAATAACATCTTGTCTCATTTCGGCAAGCCGAAGATGAATATGCGCCAGTGCGAGTTCGTGCATATGCACACGGCCGCCCAGTCGGTAGCCCATCTGTTTAAAGATGACCCCCAGGCACAAGCGGCGGAGGCTTACCGAAAACAGATGCGTTACTTTCCATTTATCTCAAAGATGCACAGGGAGCCTTATCTAAAAAGGCTTCTTACCTATCTGCGTCCGTCTTACAAAACAGCCATTGCCACCAATCGATCAGACACCATAGGTAGGGTCTTGGAAGAACACGGACTCACACAGCACTTTGACCTTGTTGTATCCAGTCTGGACGTGGAGCGCCCCAAACCGGCTCCCGACGCGCTTTTCAAGATTCTGGATCATTTCGACACAGCGGCGCAAGAAGCCGTTTACATCGGAGATTCCGATGTAGATGAAAAAGCGGCCAGAGCCGCCCAAGTGCCCTTTATCGCCTACAAAAACCGAGCACTGTCGGCAGATCACTATATTGAACTTTTTAATGAAATGGAGGGTTTTCTCAAGGCCGGCGCAAAACGGATACACACGATACCCGGCGGGGACTCACCGCCTTGAATCTCCGACAAACTCGACAAGCAGTGGACTTGGGCCTTGAACACGGGTTGTCTCGTTGGTCCGGGTGTGGTACGAACCGGTACGGGTTCGGAGAACACTTACATGTTTGGTTTACAAGAAATACTCATTATTACCGCCTTCATTTTGGCCTTGCTTTTTATACCAAGAATGACGGCTAAAAAAAAGCCGGAACGACCTGCGGCCGCCAAGTTCATGGTGTCCGGCAAAATGCGCATGGCTGTTGCGGCCTCAGCCGTTTACATGGCCCTGGCCGCCGCGTTTTTTCAGCCCTGGCAAAAAGACGGTCTCCTGTTTGTATACGTCGGTGTTGGGCCGGTGGCCCTGGGATGGTTGGCGGCATGGGTTCTGGTAGGGTTTAAGAAGAACTAGGAGGCGGCCCGGCTCCTTGAATACACCGAAATGGAGGCCGGACTTGCCTCACAACGCCCTGCCCAGCTCATCGGTGAATATGGTCCGTCATCCTTTCAAGCGCGCCGACAAAACGATCGGATCAGACGAGGGGCATACGGGGAAGATCCAACCCGGAAGGACGAACCGCCCCACCGCCAACCACAATCATGCCGGTCCCGCCTCGAGTGCCGGCAGCGCGGATTCTCCCGCAAAGCGTCAGGAGACGGATGAAATGACATATCTCCGATCATTGTCTGGTACTTGACTTGGCATGACGGTCTTACTTCTTCTTCGTATGTTTCCGGAAAATATCTCCCAGCGTGCCCAAAGATCCGGAGGATTGGGTGCTGCTTTCGGCCAGATGCTTCCTGTAATAGCCACTGTCTTCCAAATCTCTATCCTCCGAAACCAATCCAAGCGAAAGGCGCCTTTGCTTCTGATCAACCCTGGAGATTTTGACCGTAATGACCTGGTTCTCTTCCAAGATATCCCTGGGATGATTGATCCTTTTTCCTTTTCCCAGTTCCGAAATGTGCAAAAGTCCGTCGACGCCCGGCGCCAGGCTGATGAAAGCCCCAAACGGGGCAAGACGCGACACCGTGCCCTTGTGAACCGAACCTTCCAAGAACGTTGATCCCACATTTTCCCAGGGATCAGGTTGCATGGCTTTGAGGCTGAAGGCGAATTTGTCCTTTTCCCAATCCATCTTTTGGATGGCCACGTCAACCTTTTGCCCGACTGTAAGCACAGCGTGGATATCCTCAACGCGACCCCAAGAAATCTCCGAGATAGGGATCAGGCCTTCCAATGCCCCGATATCCACAAAGGCTCCGAATTTCTGAATGGACATAATTTCCCCGCTGACGGTCATCCCCTCATGCAAAACATTGCGAAGAGCATCCTTTTGTTTCTGCCGTTCCGCTTCCAGGATGGCCCGGTTGGAAACAATGATGTTGCGCCCTTTTTTACCATATTCGATGATCCTGAACGTCAAATGCCGGTTAATATACCGGCTCGAATCTTCCACCCGACGCAACCCCATCTGCGAATAAGGGCAAAAAGCACGGATGTTGCCGGCAATTCTAACGGCAAACCCTCCCTTGATTTCCTTTTCTACACACCCCTCAAGGGGGATGCCGCTGCGATAGGCCTCTTCCAGGTGTTCTGTCCCTGTAGTGTCATCAGTGATCCGGGAGGTAAATATCATGTCGTTGTTACGGAAACCCAGAAAAAAGACATTGATCGTATCTCCCTCTTGGATGGTAAGGTTGCCTTCATCATCCATGAATTCCTTCATGACCACACAACCGTCTGTCTTGCCCCCTACATCGACAAAAGCCCACTCTTTCGTGATCTGGGACACCACCACCGCAACCTGTTGCCCGGGAGTAAAGTGAACCGGCTTACCCATGGACCGGTCTAATAATGCTTCAAAGTCCTGTTCGGGCTCTTTTTCGGTAAGTTTGTCCTTGGTGTCTTTTTCCATGATTTCCCTTTTCGTCAACCTCTATTTTGCGACAGAATATTATCTAAATATACCTTTTTCAGGCAAGATATCCACAACATTATTTGCTGTCATAAAATCGGCTTCCAGGTAAGGAGCGGTAGGAACTTGTCTCTAAAACCTTGCCTTTGTTCGCATCCTTATTATCTTTGTAATAAGGAATTTTAACAAAGATCATTGCTTGGGCCAACGCATGTTGTATCAAACCGATACAAAGAACATCCGGAGGTTTTCTGTGAGCAGACTGAAAATAGCAATCTTCATCCTGGCGGGTATCCTTTTCGGATGCTACCAGACCGCAACGACGGATCAAGAAATGGAGGCAGGTATGAACGAAAAATCCCGACATAGTGCATCGGCTGTGTTTGCAGGCGGTTGTTTCTGGTGCATCGAATCGGATTTTGAAAAGATCGACGGTGTCATCGAGGTGATCTCCGGGTATACCGGCGGAGACGTGGCAAACCCTACCTACGAACAGGTCTCGGCAGGCGGCACGGGACACGTGGAGGCCGTGAAAGTTGTCTACAACCCGGCCAAAATCAGCTATAAAGATCTGCTGACGGTGTTTTGGCGACACGTGGATCCCACCGATGCCGACGGCCAGTTCGCGGATCGGGGCGGCCAGTATCGCAGTGTGATTTTTTATGCCGATGATCAGGAACTGCGGCTAGCAGAGGCTTCCAAAAAAGACCTGGCCGACACCGGTCCTTTTGGCAAACCCATTGCAACTGAGATTCTTCCGCAGGAGCCATTCTACCCGGCCGAGTCCTACCACCAGGATTATTATAAAAAGAACCCCATACGCTATCGCTGGTATCGGCATGGATCGGGCCGGGACCGGTTTCTGGAAAAGGTGTGGGGTGAAACGGTGGAAGATATGAGCAACGCAGCGAAAAAGTCCGCAACGTCAGAAAAAACGGCGGGCGTGAAATCGGAAAACACGGTCGCGCCGAAAACGGGGCCGGACAAGATGGCATCCGGCAAGATCAGCCAGAAATTCACGCGCCCCGTTAAAGACGAACTTCTGCAACGGTTAACCCCCATGCAGTTTGAGGTCACCCAACAAAACGGCACAGAGCCACCCTTTAAAAACCCGTACTGGGACAATCATGAGCCAGGCATCTACGTGGATATCGTTTCGGGCGAGCCGCTGTTTAGCTCCACGGATAAGTTTGAGTCCGGAACGGGTTGGCCGAGCTTCACGCGCCCTTTGGCCCCCGAGAATATCATTGAGAAAGAAGACCGGGGGTTTTTCATGACCCGCACGGAGATTCGAAGCCGGCATGCCGATTCTCACCTGGGACACGTGTTCAATGACGGCCCAAAGCCTACGGGTCTGCGCTACTGTATCAACTCGGCGGCATTGCGGTTCATCCCCAAAAATGACTTGAAACAAGAAGGCTACGGAAAATATGAAAGGCTGTTCGAATGACAAAAAGGCCTTGACGAATCCGCCAAGATGTTCACACTATATCCCGAACCGAATCGACACAACGGAAAATATCATGGCAAATTGATATCACAAGGTGCGTTTGTTGTCCTGTTTTGCGCAGACTGTTCCGATTTTCATATCATGGACTGAAGCTACCACTGGAGGAGGCGTAATGGTGAAAACGATTCCCATGGAAAAACCCAGGACTGAGGTCCTGGTCAATGACTTTATAAGAAGCGTGTACAACTGGATGTGCATAGGGCTGGCCCTGACCGGTGTTGTGGCCCTTTACGTATCGTCCAGCGAAACCATGGTCCGGTTTGTTTTCGGCAACCAACTGGTTTTTTTCGGGCTTATCATTGCTGAACTGGCCCTGGTATTTTCCATAAGCGCCAGGGTCAACAAGATGAAAGCCGGCACAGCCACCACACTGTTCGTCGTCTATGCCGCCCTGAACGGGATCACCCTGTCATTTATATTTCTGGTTTATGCCCGTGCGTCCATTGTAAGCACCTTTTTTGTGTGTTCCGCCACATTTTTGGCCTGCAGCATTTATGGCTGGAAGACGCAAAAAGATCTTACGTCGTTGGGCGGATTTCTCATGATGGGGCTCATCGGGATCATCATCGCCTCGGTGGTCAATCTGTTTATCCGAAGCAGCGCCATGGCCATGATTATCAGCTACATCGGCGTCCTTGTGTTTGTAGGCCTCACAGCCTACGACACACAAAAGATCAAAAACATGGCGTTGAGCCAGCCTCCCGGCCTCGATGGCGCCGTTATCAGAAAGGGGGCTATTCTGGGGGCCCTTTCCCTGTACCTGGATTTTATCAACCTGTTTCTCATGTTGCTGAGAATCATGGGATCAAGCAAAGATTAGTGATCACCATACAACAGTCCGGTCCTATAAGGAGACTTTAAGATTCCACGCATGGAAACGCATGAAACCCTGGGTCGCTATGCCCGGCAGATCCTGCTTCCGGGTTGGACCGTTGCAACACAACAAAAATTGACGGGGGCCAAGGTTTTTGTAGCGGGCGCGGGCGGACTGGGGTGTCCCGTTGCCGTGAATCTCGCCGTGGCAGGCGTGGGCACCATCAGGCTTTGTGACGCAGATGTGGTTGCGCCAAGCAATTTCAATCGGCAATTTCTACACAAAGAGCAGAGTATTCATACCAACAAAGCAATTTCGGCTCACAACACCCTGTCGGCCGTCAACTCAGAGATAACCGTTGAACCCATTTCCGAAAGAATTACAGAAGACAACGTGGATGACCTGATCGGAGATTGTCAAATCATCGTAGATTGTTTGGATAACTTTCCGGCCCGCATTGCACTCAATCGCTGTTCTATCAGACACGGTATTCCCATGGTCCACGGGACCATTTGGGGCATGGAAGGCCGGCTAACTTTTTTCCATCCCCCGGAAACGCCCTGCTTTGAGTGCATGTTCTGCAAAGCCCCACCCCAAGGAGACGTTCCCGTGCTGGGCGCAGCAACCAGCGCCATTGGCAGCTTGCAGGCGCTTGAAACCATCAAGCACCTGACAGGCATGGGCAGGCTTTTGAAAGGACGTATGGTAGTTCTAGACGGCTCTGCGATGGAATTTCAGGAATTGACGCTGGAAAAGGATCCCCAGTGTACTGCCTGTGGAAAGCACCATCGAAACTGCTCAAAACCATGCTAATGAAAATCTTCGTCGTTTTTTCCCCGGGCGCCCCCCATCATTAACTCGAAGCAAAAACCACGATGGCGTAAGCTCGCCGTCACCAGGCCGGTTTTGTTTTTTCTCTTTGAATGGGTGCCCTTTTCGGCATCGGTTTTCGTTGTTTTTTTGCTTTTGTCCATCCCGGTGTTTCTCTCGCCCGGCAATTTTTTGATTCGCATTGTCTGTGTCTCCTTCCCCTTACATCCGGGGAAGGAGCAAGCAAAATGCCAAGATCACAAAATACAGATAACCCACTTTATTCATGAAATTTTTTTGTTTATGGTCGGCAAATCAGACAATCACAAGTGAAATTAAATACCATTTTTTTGGGTAACAAAGTCCACATGACCAAGAAAGACATCAAAACCCCATAACCGCATCAGCCGCATTATGTCGCCCATATTTGTGTCCACCATGAACCGGCTGCCGAGTTTGCCGGAGATGCTAGGCGGTGGGCGTGCCGACGTACTTTGGTACTTCAAATGCCCACCAACAAAGCAGATCCGGTGAAATCGGC
>CAYSGJ010000062.1:0-14531 GCA_964430705.1 uncultured Desulfobacterales bacterium
TTATTGATCGTTCTTTTGCCGCTTACCATTGGCGGGCGGGGGTAAACCCCGCACCCTACAGGTTTGGCGCCGGTTGGTCTGGTTACAAAGGCTGGGGACCCGGAAAGCCACGCCGTGAACACAGCTCCGCCCCTTCCGTTACAATGAGCACGGCAACCCATGGAACAACCTAACGTGAAAACCACTTCCTAAGGCGGCCGGGTCCGGGCGGCATATCGGCATCCTTTTCGGATGGGGTTTTCTGATCTCCGGCCAACAAAAAGGAAGTCCCGGATTCGTCCGGTTTTGCCGGTCGTCTGTCGGGCGATTGCGGCTTTTTAGGACTTAGTCTGTTTTTCAACAGGTTGTTCTGGATCATAAGCCGGTCTGCGCGCTGCCGTTCTTGTACAAGCATGGCCTCAAGCTTTTCCACAAGCATGTCCTTGTAGCTTTCCGCCCGGTTCTCCAAGGTCCTCATCTGATGGTCCAACATAGCGTGAAGGTGATGGACCTGCTGTTCGAGACTTTCTATGCGCCCGGCCAACGCCGTATCCGCCCCTTGTCCCGCACCCCGGGGTTGATCGTCGCCCCCAGCCGGGCCGGACGCCATCATGCCCGCCTCTTCTCTGTCTCGAACCACATTCTCAATGACCGTTTTTTCAATAGAGGCCAATTCGTCGGCAAATCCATATACCAGGCCTGCGTCGCAAAGAATGTTGATGGTTCGGGGGATGCCCCCGGAGTACTCAAATATCATCTCCACGGCTTCCGGTGAAAACAGCTCGGTATTTTCTCTGCCGGCAGTCTTCAACCGATGCCGAATATAGCCCGCTGTCTCTTGCGGATCCAACGCCCGCAGATGATAACTCACCGCAATGCGTTGGCTCAGCTGGGCCAATGAAGGGTCTTGGAGTCGCAATCTCAGTCCTGGTTGACCCACCAGAAGAATTTGCACCAAAGAGGCCTTGTCGGTTTGAAGATTGGACAACATTCGGATTTCTTCCAGGGCCTCCTGCGAAAGATTCTGGGCCTCATCCACGATGAGCAGAACCCGCTGTCCGAGAGCGTGTTTGTCGATCAGAAACTGATTCAGAACATCAAGGGTTCCCCCCTTGCCCCGTCCCGGGCTCGGAAGCTTCAGCTCAAACTCCTCAAGGATCAACTCCAGAAGCGCATCTGCGGAGACATTCGTGTTGAAGACAACCGCCACCTCCATCTTGGTGCGAATCTTGTTCAACAGCTTTTTGATCAGCGTTGTCTTTCCGGTGCCGATCTCTCCGGTAAGCAAAATAAAACCAATACCATCCAGAAGACCGTATTCGAGATAGGTCAAGGCCATCCTGTGCTTGGGACTCATGTAAAGGAAGCTGGGATCAGAAACGATATTGAACGGCTTTTCTTTAAGACCGTAAAATTGTGTATACATGTCTAGCGGTCGCCGGGTGTCGGTTGCCGGTGGTCAATAGTCATTGGTTATTGGTTCAACATACGATACATGATGCAAGATACCGGATGCCGGATGGTTTTCGTCGCTGGGCAATAGTCATTGGTCATCAGTCCGTTGTCGGTTGTTAATTGCCGGTTGTGGGTTTCAGGTTACGGGTGACGGGCAGTCATTGGTTATTCGTTGTTCTTTCACTCTTTGCGCTATCGCCTCACTCCTCACTGCTTACTGCTCACCGTTCACTAATTACGGCACGACTAGTAATAGTACCCATAATGACTGCCTTCCGCCCGGTTCATGACCAGACCCACGATATTTTTTCCCTCCAGGAGCTCAACGGCTTTGCGGATCTGATCCCTGGGGGTTCTACCGGCCTCCACCACGATAATCACGCCGTCGACATAAGGAGCGCAGACCAACGCATCGGGCACGGTCAACAACGGTGGAGCGTCCATGATGACGTATCGTTCCGGATAACGGGCCTTCATCTCCGCGATGAGCTTTTCCATTTTGGGAGACCCCAGGATCTCTGTTGAGCCCAAAAGCGGTTTTCCCGCAGGAAGCACGACCATCTTGTCCTGGCCGGGATTAATCAAAAGATCAGAAACAGGAACGTCCGTTTGCAGATAATCTGAAAGGCCTCTTTCCATCTCACAACCAAGGTATCTGTGGACCCGGGGGTGCCGCAGGTCCGTATCCACGAGCAATACGGTCTGTTTCATCTCTCTGGAAATGCTCACGGCCAGGTTGATGGCCGTGACGGTTTTGCCCTCTCCATCCAACACGCTGGTCACCATCAGGGCGTTGTGCCCCTTTTCCCGTGTTCGCAAGAGCACTTGGGTGCGCAACAAATTATAGTGGTCCCTGGCATCCGGATTGTCCACCAGAGTCATGAGGCGGTGTTTTTCAAGGTGACCCGTGTTCAGAGAAACTGTTTTTGTCTTTGTGTAAACACACTGCCGATCCAGGGCGTCGCCTGAAATTCCGGCACGGACAGCCGGCTCGGCCCCATGGTTCAACGGCTTGTCCTCCCGGCGCATGGCCTGCGCCCTTTCCAGGGCTTTCTCTATTTTGCTCATATCCACATCCTTACATCAAAACGGGAAAAGGACTGTAAGTGAACCTGTTCCGCGATTACCCCTCAAGACTAGAAATTGATATACAACTTCCGGACGACCTGAACCCATAATACGTCAAGGGGCCGATACAAAAAGTGCAGTGCGGCCAAGCCGATCACCACTGCGGCCACAACAGCGCCCAGAATCACCAGCTTTTTCCATAGCTTTTTGACACGATCCTGAGCCGTCTCCATATATGGAATAACGGCAAGCACCGGATATCCGGCCACCTTTTCAAGATCCTCGGGCCGCCGTACGGATTGATCCATATACTCGGCCATGGATCCAAAACCGATACCCGCCCCACAGCCCAGAACCACGCCGATGAGAATAATGGCCAGCCGATTCGGCCTGTCGGGTTTTTCCGGAGTGATCGGCGGATCCACCAGGGTAAACTTCTCGCCCATGCGGCTTTCCTCAAGCCCCTTGGCTTCCCTGGCGGCCATTAATCGGCCCATGGTCTCTTGATACTTGGCCTGGGCATTGACATAGTCTCGCTCCAGAATGCGATACTGCTGCTCCACCTGGGGTGCTCCTTCAACACGTTTTTGATACATATTGTACGATGCTTTCAGCTGGTCCAGTTCCTGCCTGGCATTGTCGATTTCCAACTGCGCAGTAGCAATCTGTGTCTGAAGGTTGATGTAGGTCGGGTTTTCGGGTTTTTCATCTTCCCTTTTCAGCACCACGTGTTTTTTGGACAGCGCTTCCACTTCGGCCTGAAGTCCCGCCACCTCTTTGGATAGTCTGATCACATCCGGATGTTTGTCGGAAAACTTCTTTGAGATCACAGCAAGCCGTGATTCCTTGTCCTGCAGTTCGCTGTAGCGCGTTCTCAACGCTTCCCGGCCGCTCACCTCTCCGTCCAGGGCATCCACTTTCTTTTTTAAGGCAATGACATCAGGATGGCCGTCTGAAAGGGTCGCCTGAAGCCCCAGATATTCACTGCGCAGAACATCCAACTCCTCTTTGGGCGTCATAACCCGCTTGCCTGCCACATTCACCGTATACATGACCGGTTCCACAGCAGCCAACTGGCCTTCCAGATAAATCTTGCGATTGGCCAAGGTCTTTATTTGCTCTTCCTTGTAACCGATTTCCCGTTCAAGACGTTCCATGGTCTGCAGGTTCACCTGCATCAGTTCCGGCAACGCATTGAGGTGCTTGTTCTTAAAATCAGCGATCTTGGCTTCTGTCTCCAGGATTTCCGCGCGCAGCGTGTCCAGTTGGTTTTCCAAAAACTCAAAGGTCGTGCGCGCTTTTTCTTCCCGATTTCTCAAATTTTCTTCCAGATACAACGACGTCAGCGTGTTGGCCACTTGTGCCGCCTGCCTGGGGTCCTTGGCTTCATACGAAAGGGTGAAAGCAATGGTCGCGGATCCGGGTCGGCCGGACTGGGGATTCACCACCTCTGCTTGAATCGACTCCATGGCGATATCTGCGCGCATCTTCTCAATAATTTCTTCGGTGGTATATCTGCCTTTCAGATCCTCGTAGAGACCAAAGCGGCCGATGATCTCCAGGAGCCTTGTACGGCTCAACACGATCTGCGTGATTACCTGCAGCCGCTCTTCCACATAGCCCGTCACGGTCGTACGAACCAGCTCTTGGGGCACTTCCTGGGCCTCGATGAGAATGGTGGCGCTGGATTTGTAGACAGGCGGCAGCATGAACGCCACAACCGCAGCAAGAAAAAAAACCGCGGCGGCAGGAATAATAATCTGCAGCTTCCTGCGTTTGACCACACCCCAGTACTCGTGAATGTCTGCGCTTTGTTCCATAAGTCAGTCCCTTCGATTCCGTTCGTCAGCAGCGGCGGGCAACGCACCGCCCATTCGAAGGGCGTTGCTCACACCGCCGGCTTTGCCGATACCGTTCAGTCTTGCCGCGACTGATAAGACACTACCGTCGATCGTTTTTAGACCCTAGAAATATCGATCGGTCTCCGCAACGGGAGACCTTTTTGTCCTTACCCCCACTCGTGTCGAATGGCGGATGGTCAGTCAAAGAGCATCGGCCAATCCATGGCCAGCTGCACATAGAACTTGTTTCGTTCCTGCGTATAATCGGAGGTTTCGTTTTCGGTCCACGTATAATGGTACCCTCCACGCAAATTGATGGTTTCGGCAATCCCGTAGCTTATCGACGGGTTTAAAGAGTAGGTCCGGCGTTTTTCATCCTGTATCAGCCCGTCTGTCTTGCTGCGGTAAAAGGCCGCGGAAAAGTTGCCCCTCAGCCTTTCGGTCCATCGATATCCCAAGGTACCCCGAATGCGGGCCCTGGTAAGGTTCTCTCCATAGATGCTATGGTCAATATCGTAGTCCAAATGGGCCGAAAGACTGAGGCGCTGCGGATTCCATTCGAGGTCGGCATCCAAGTAGATGTCCGTGGCGTCTTCACTGACCAGGGTTCCGGCTCTGTAAAAGTCCGAGTCGGAATAGGTGGGGCCCACAGAAAACGTGCCTTTCAGAATTTCGGTAAACCGATGCTCCCAGCCGATTACGGTCCGATACGTCAACTGTTCCGTATCCCCAGCCGTTTGCTTGTATACGGCATCGCTGAGCCCTGCGGAGCAGAAAAAGACCGTCTTTTCATTCAACAGTGCGCGAGACCAGGTCAGGCTCGCGCCATGGATCCGGTAATCGGGGTATCGGTCCAGGTCGAAATTTGTCTCAACAAAGCTGTAGCCCCCCCGGAGGGTGTTGCGCGCATCCAGGACGGCCGTCACATAAGGGTCCACGGTGCTTCGTTTCCGCCTGGATTTGTCTGCCAGCACACCGGTTTCTTCCAGTGTCGAAACAAAGGTGTAATCGTCCGTGTAGGTCCCGGAAACCCCTGTCTGCCATAGATCACCCGGGGTCAGCCCGACGGATAACCGGTATCGTTGCTCGGTGCTGTCGAACTCGTTGAGCCGTTTGTATTCCCACATGTCCAGGACCGCACCGGCTTCCATGTGCGCTTTTTCGGTTTTGGCTATCACATCCAGGGCCGGGGAAACGCGAAGCTCCACATCGCCGGCCTCTTTGAAAAACACGTTGTCGTTGTAGCCCCCCCGCACAGTCAAAGCCGGCGTCACCGTGTACTCTGCCGCCCGAAGGTCTGTCGAAAAAAACAACGCCCAACCTAAACAAATAACCGTGAAAAATCCTACATGCGGTCGCTGCATCGTGTCATACTCCCTTAGAGGTGGGCAATTCCGGCAGTCATTTTTCCGGGCGGCGATACACCCGCCCCCACGGCACCCATTGCCCATTCGAGCTATTTTTTCGCGAGGGGGCAAACGCCGCCGCCCCGACACAACGGATCCTGTCATGCAATCAGCGACCACCGGCAGAGCCGGTGGCTTCCCAAAGGAGTGAAGGGGGTTACCCACACCTGTTTTACCCATTTCAGATCAAAGCACTTTTGGGTAAAAAAAGCCGGCCCGCCAATGGACCCAAACGGGCACGTGCAAACCCGGCCCATCCGACGCTGTAATTACACACTATCAGGGTACAACCACCGTATCCCCGGGTTCAAGGCGAATGTTCTGCTCCAGATCTTTTCCTCCGGCCACCTTGCCGTAGTTGAACGGGAACACCTCCTGCCCCCCATTGTTTTTTCGGATAATGATAATATCGTCCTTTTTCGCAAAAGGAGTCATCCCTCCGGCCATGGCCAGCACTTGCATAACCCGCAAAGACTCTCCCATAATGTAGAGTCCGGGTTTTGCAACCTTGCCCACCACATAGACTTTCGGGCTGCCCACCTGGATCACCATGACATTTACGGGCGCATCCGGAACAAATGTCTTGATCTTGGCTTCCACGGCCTCTCGCAACGCATCCACCGTTCGGCCCTTGGCAACCACGTCTCCAATCAGGGGGAAGGAAATCTTTCCGTCCGGCCGGACCACCACCTGTCTGGACAGGGCCTCGTCCTTCCACACAGAAATCTCCAAAAGATCTCCGGGGCCAAGATAGAATGCTTCCCCTTGCATTGCCGGATCCCCGCCAAAGGCCGTTTGCGCGACAATACCCAATACAAAACACATCACAACGGCTATCATGCATGCTCTCATAAATACCCCTTTTCTTGCCGGGATTGTAAAATACCTTCGATTTTTACCCCGAATGGTCGTACACGGCATAAGAATGGCGTGATCATTTCCAAAGTTGTCGAGCAATTAACATGCCAGAGCCGCTCGCGTCGCGCTCACCCAACACGGTCACTAAGCGCTGACCCCCGGACGCCCCGAAAAGCGCCGGGGCATTTTTTTCTGCCGAGACGATCGGCACGCATCCCTTTCAAGCCTATGATTCCGGTGCGTTATTGGTCTATCCGGTTGCGCAAGGTGCGAAAGATTCTTTTTTGACCACATAAGTGTCTCATTTGATTAAAATATATATACCATTTGCATGACAACTTGCAACCCATAACAGACCCGGCGCCTCCCGAAGGCCTGCGCCGGCGCCGGTTGTCAAATTGATGACAAACCTTTTGCCCCAAGTTCGGCATCATACGGACCATTGCGGGCGACGCGGGTTTTTCATTCTTTGAAAATCCAAGGTTTCAAGGGTTATCAGATTTCAATTCGGGCAACTGGCACACCTCTTGCTGCATTTGCCGTGGGAGACTTATATGAACGAAACGCACTTTCGGCTCGTCTTCGAAGGATTGGACAAGCGTGCCGAGCTACGAAAAATCGTGGTCTATCTGCAAAAAGAACGGGGGCTGTCCGAAGACGCCATTCGCAATCTGCTGACCGCCCCCCCACGGGTATTGTGGGCCGTGTCCAATGAAACAGAAGCCGTTGCCATACGCGGGACCCTGCAACATATGGGTTGCCGGGCCTATTCAGAACCTATCATAACCAACGGCGGTTATCCATTTGCCATTTCCGAGAAGCACCACAAGATAATGAATCAAGAACTCAGCAAGATTTTAAGGGTCAGGGCCAACCTTGCCCTTTTTTTGGTTCATGTCACAGCAAAAACCCCTGGAGCCATGTTGCCGTCGATGATGGGACCTTTCACGGAGAAAATCGGGGCCCAGTTCCGTGAAAGCGATACGGTGATCGGTGTAGACGATTCCCACCTCATCGTACTGGGTTTTTCCACGGACAAAGAGGGGGTTCACCATCTGGACAATAAGACCCATCGTGCCGTGAAACAACTCTTGGGAAATAATGTTCGGGTCAGTACGGGATTTTCCCTGTTTCCACAAGAAGGTCGAAACCTTTTGAAATTGATTCAGCTGGCCGAACAGCAACGAAAAATCAACGAAAGCGCCGGTGAGACCTTCACAACGCCGGAAGCCGCGCAAGACACGGCCACCGCAACCATCGAAGTGGAAAGTGCAAATCCGGATCACTCCCTGCAACAGTGTTTTTCCAAAGCTCGGGGGAAGATTTTTCAGCGCTTGCTGCATTTGGATCCGGAAACACTTTGGCTTGGACTCAGTCACCTGCCCGAAATAGAGCAACGGGAATTTTTAGGCAGACTGCCCTTCGATTCGCCATTGTGCCTGCCATTGGAACAGCGGATCAATACCCAGAGCCCTTCCATAGCCGATGAGACGGCGGAACATCACTTCGAAGCCATTGTCCATCAAATGGAACTGGAAGAGGGACTCGATGGACGCAAGGAAATGCAGGAATCCGTCTCGTCCAAGCTGAACCGGGTGGAAGCTTTACCCACATTGCCTTCCATTGCATCCCACATATTCAAGATCGCTTCAAACCCCAACTCCTCGGCAGAGGATCTGACCCGGGTCATTATGAATGACCCGCCCCTGACATCCAAACTGCTGAAAATTGTAAACTCTGCATTCTATGGTTTTCCGCAAAAGATCGGAACCGTAAAACAGGTCGTGGTGATCCTGGGTACTGAAGAAATCATGGATCTTTCCTTTGGCCTTGCCGCTGCGCGGGTCTTTCAGTTCAAACCGATAAACGGCCTGTGCAATCCCAAAGCCTTGTGGCGCCATTCGCTGGCCACAGCGCTCATCACTCAGAACCTATGTCAGAAATTCCAGGAATATCAAAAGCTCGGGGCGTTCACAGCGGGCCTTTTACACGATTTCGGAAAGATCTTCCTGATGGAGAACTTCGCTGAGCCTTACGGGCAACTATACCTGGACGCGGCGGAAAAAGACCTTCCGCTCGTCGAGCTGGAGGAAGAAAGGCTGGGGCTGAATCATGCCGTGATAGGCGAATCCCTGGCTTCCAACTGGAATCTGCCGGACGCTCTTATAAAAGCCATTGCCTTTCATCACCGTCCTCTTTCAGCACCGGAACACGGTGAACTGGCTGCACTCGTAGGTTTGGCCGACTATCTTCACTGTCGAGCTGCCGCCAACGAAGGCGCTTCAGAGGACATGCGGCTTTTGGTTCCGCCCATCACCTACGGCCATTGGAGCATCTTGACAAAGCTGTTTAACGGACTGGACAATACGGTGTTGGACAAGCTGGCCAAAGACGCGGAAGCCATTCTGGAACAAAACCAAGAACTGTTTGCCATGCTCAGTCGAAGACCCGGGCACCGGTAATCCGGTGAGTATCTATCCGTCTCCGCGGGCCGGAGGCGATCCTTTCCATCAATGAGCGGGCAATCAAAGGATTTTTTCATGGATATGGATAGGCAAAAAATGACGGACAACACCGCCTCGGTGACCCAGGAAAGAGATGTCTTTAAGAAACAATTTCTCAGGATCCAAGGCAACTACGAAAACAAGATCAAAGAACTCTCCATCCTCAAAGAGCTGGGCAATACCTTGCGGTCCACCAACTTCTATGACAAGGAAGTCTTCTTTGGCGACCAACTGGAGATCATCAACCGATATACCAACCTGCAAGATATCTCCCTGCTGCTTTTGGACGAAACGTTGCAAATCCTGGAGTTGGTCGCCAGAAGCGGCAGCCGGGGTCAGTTGGAAAACCAGACCTTTGTCCGTGTCGACGACGGCCCACACGGACAAGCCCTTTCGGAACAAACGCCCGTGCTGGTGGACGACATTCAGGACAGCGCTTTGAACCATGACCATATTGGAGCACAACGCGGCTCGCTGCTGTGCATTCCCGTCCTACACAACAATAAGGCCATCGGCATTCTCAGCTTTCTGCACACAAGAACCCACGGATTTGATCAGAACCAGGTGCGTTTTTTCAGTCTGGTCGCCGATCAAATCGCCACCGCGGTTATTCTTTTTCGCATATACCATCAAATGCTCAAAGAAGAAAAAAATCGGCTCTTGTTGAGCCGTTTCTTTTCAAACACGGTGACGGAAAAAATTTTCGGCAGCGGGGAGAATCTGAAACTTGGGGGAGAACGCAAAAACGTCACCATCATTTTTGCAGACCTGCGAGGCTTTACCGCGATGTCCGAACACCTGGACCAAGAAAATGTCGTTGACATACTCAACGCCTACTTCTCACTCATGACGCCCATCATCTTCGAACATGACGGCACACTGGACAAGTTGATGGGAGACGGCATCATGGCATTTTTCGGCGCCCCCATTTCTCACCATGACGATCCCATTCGGGCCGTTCGTACGGCAACCAAGATGGTCAAGGCGCTGGAAGCATTCAACACCCAAAAACACAGTAAGCAATGGCCCGCCCTGGAAGTGTCCATCGGTATCAATGCCGGCGAGGTGGTGGCGGGATACATCGGTTCAGAAGAGCACTTAAACTACACGGTGATCGGAGACGCCGTCAACGTGGCCCAACGCCTGCAATCCATTGCGGGCGCCAACGAGATTCTGATCAGCAAGGCCGTGTGTGACCAAATCGCAGACAGGCTTTCCGCCGAAAACGCTTTCAAGGCCTTGGTGCCCCTACCTGCGCAAAAAGTGAAAGGGAAAGAAAAGGTTGTCGAGGTCTTCAGGATGGAGCTTTAAAGGTTGCCGGCACCTTATCCCACACCCGGCACCTTATCCCGCACATGGATGAATCCTCTTATTTTACCCGAATCAACGACCACTAATCGGGATATGACCCTTCGATAACTACCCGGGACTTTCGTCCTTTTTTCCGTTTTCCCGTCCGAAAACGGGACTGTCTTCAGACACCACTTCTTTGATCTGATCACACACACCCGCCATCTCCGACCAGAAATCGGCCACCATGCCGGGAGTAATTCCCAGCACTCCGAAAATGCCGCTCTCGTATGATTCCACCAGACTCTCCATGCCGCAGCCATACCCCATGGCAATGGCGGTTCGGTTGGCTACAAACACGGCGGCAGCCACGTCTTTGTGCACCTTGGCATTGGCCGGACAATGATGATACCCGATCCCGGCGATAACCTCTGGAGGAAACCGCCATCTTTTGGCAAGCATTTCTCCCAACTGCTGATGGTCTACCCCCAGGGTATCGCGCTCGGCATCCAGCAACGGCAGGTTCTTACGACTCATTCGCACCAGGATGGTATCCAGATACGTCTTGACGTAGAAACTCAAGACGGCCTTGCCTATATCGTGAAGAAGTCCCGCGGTGTAAACCGTGAGGACCTTCTTGTCACCCAGACGTCGCGCCGCCGTCTCGGCCAGCAAAGCGGTAGCTATCGAGTGTTGCCAGAGCTGTCCTTCCCTGAGTTCATAGCCGGAAATCTCAGTCTCGAAATAGCGAGCGGCACAGGCTGTCATGACCACCCGGGTCAGCTGCTGATCTCCAAGAGCAACGATAGCCTCCCGCAAAGAGCCGATAGCATACCTTCGGGCATAATACGCGGACCGACTCAAGGCCAACACCTTGGCGGCAATAGCTTGATCATACTGAATTACCGCTTCGATTTCGGTCACCGGCGCCATCCTGCGAAGCAATGAAGTCACTTTCCAGATAACCGCCGGAAACGGCGGAAGCCGTTCCGCAGCCTGCAGGATCTCCTCAGTAGAAATAGTAATGACAGGTTTTTTCTTTTCTATGGCTGTTGCTTGGGCCTTCATGACAGTTCTCTCCCCGTTGAGATCCGAATGTGCTTGTTATCGGAATAACGATCCGGTTCCTTAAACCGACAAAGTCGGAATTTTCCTATTATTTTCAAATGATTGCAAAATGACACGCATATCCATGCATGGCATGTAAAACAAAAAAACAGGGGAAACCCCGGCCTTGGGAAAAAACAAGATGTCATTTTCTAAGCCGCACGCCGTCCCCGGTACAAACCTCTTCAGCCCATACCGACCCATTGGTCTTTTTCAATTGTCAGCCGCTGCCTCACGACAAGCGCTTCCGGTATTGCTCAACAGATAGCGTCCGGCCTTTTTTAAGATGTAAGGGGACTCCCCCTCGCAGGCCTGGAAAGTTTGCGACGCGGCTATCCGAACGAATACCATACTTCTTGCGGAAGGGTTGGCGGCAATTCATAACAGATATTGGAATCATCGACAGTCCTTACCGGGTAACCGGTGTCTTGAACCGTTTGAAAGGAACATGCCGTGCAATTCCACGAACGCCATTTATGATCCACCGCATGATCAAGACATTCGCCATAATACGGACAATACAAATTTCTCTCGCCTTTTTGACGTACCGGGTTCGGCCCAGCGCTCATAATACTTCCTCCGTTTTCAAGGTCCACGTCACATCAACAATATCCCGAACCTGTCCGACGGAAAAAGCAGGAATCATGCCAATTGCGCCGCCCTTTACCCGACAAAGCCCGCTTACCTCCGGCGCCGGGCGGCGACTCGCCCATTGAAAGGCGGCCACCCGAACAATCGCCTATTCAGTGCACAACCGGAATTCCCGGAAAAAGACAACCATGGATTCAGATGGCGCTAATTTGTCAAAGTTTTGACGCGACGACCGACAACCAGCGTCGCTCAGTAAAGGGGAGCCATTGAAGGAAGGTGTGTGAAGAGAACCCTGCGGGGACGGGACGATACTGCCCGGCATCGCCGAATTCGACCCCTATGTTGCATAAATAAAAGGTTATTTTTCGGAGGCCAGCACCTTATAACCCGCCTTGTTAAGGGCCTTGACAATAGGCCCTTCGGCGCGTTTTTTTAGGCGGAAGTAGTACACCTTGGTCTTGGTCTTGCTTTCGCTGTTGTCCGGAGAAATCCCCACGCTGACGATTTCACCGCCTTCTTCGTGGATAATGCGCGAGACATCCTCAAATGCATCCGGTTTGTCGCCTATTTCAATATCAAGTCTCAATCCGTTGCTCAAAATCCCCATAATCTTAATAAAGGCGCCTAAAATGTCGGTCACCGTAATGATACCGACAACCCTGCTTTCGCCGTTGACCACAGGCATGCCGCCGATCTTTTTCTCGAAGATGATGCGCGCCGCCGTCTCCACATCCGCCTGCGGGTGGATTGTAATCGGCCCCCGAACCATGAGGTCCGCCACCGAGAGACCCGTTACAACTGCCGGAAGCAGTCCTTGCTTCATATCTCCCAGCGTAACCCATCCCACCAACTTCTGGGATCGATTCACAACAGGAAGATGACGGATATCGTTCTCTTCCATGACGTGGATCGCCTCTTGAACGGATGTCCGATCGGTAACGGTGATAGGATCTTTGATCATTAGAGAGTCAATACGCATGGTCATTCTCCTTTGCAAACACCGCAATGTGGTGCATACATGGCCGCAAGACGCCGAGCAAAAGGCAATGTTTCAAATTGCCCTCCCGCTAATTTAGAAGAATACTATAGAGGCTGTATTTCGTCAAGAAATACGGATGGAGGACAGCCGCTGTCCCGACCGAGAACACCGGACTTTGGCTTGCCCCATGAAAGGAGTTGCCGGTTTCAAAAACACATGAGCGACTAAAATGCCTAAAGTCTTAAGTGGCTGCTAAAACTGTGGCTTCTTGCAGCCCAACGAATAGGGCGGAACGTTCAACCCGTCTTGGGCTCATAACTGCAAAGCGGCTCTTCGGCGAGATAGTCGCCGGTGGCCTCATAGGCCCTGGCACGACATCCGCCGCAGACCCTTTTATATTCGCATCTTCCGCACTTGCCCTTCAGCTTTTTAAAGTCTCTGAGGTTATTGAATACTTCCGAATGACGCCAGATGTCGAAAAACGGCGTTTTGGTTACGTTTCCGGCTTCCACGTTTAAATACCCGCAAGGTTGGACCACGCCGACATTTGAGATAAAACAAAACCCGGTGCCTCCAAGACATCCGCGCGTCACCGCATCCAGGCCGTGGGTCTTGAATGTGACACGCTTGCCTTCTTGTCGAGCCCTTTCCCTGAGAATCCGGTAGTAATGAGGGGCACAGGTGGCCTTTAACTGAAGAGGCACCTTATCTCTTTGATCATAAAACCAGTTAAGGGTTTCTTCATATTGCTGGGCCGAGATCTCCCCGTCGAGGATATACTTGCCCCTGCCGGTTGGAACCAGCAGGAAAATGTGATGGGCCACCGCGCCCAGCTCAACAGCCAGTTCCTGAATCCGCGGCAATTCTCCAAAGTTCTGCTGGGTAATGGTGGTGTTGACCTGAAATTCCAGACCGGCCTTTTTAACCCATTCAACACCCTGAAGCGCTCCGGCAAAAGCCCCTTCCACTTGCCGAAAACGATCGTGGGTTTCTGCCGTGGCCCCGTCTAAGCTGACACTGATTCGCTGAATGCCGGAGGCCACCATCTCCTTGGCATTCTCTTCCGTGATGAGGGTGCCGTTGGGCGCCATCACCATTCGCAGCCCCTTGTCGTTGCCGTACCGGGCGATATCGAAAATATCCGGCCTCATAAGGGGTTCCCCGCCGGTCAAAATAATCACAGGTCTTCCAACCTCACGGATATCGTCCAGAACCCGCAAACACGCATCGGTGTCCAGTTCTCCGGCATGGGGGCCCTTGTCCGCCGCAGCCCGACAGTGAATGCAATTCAGGTTACAATTGCGCGTCAGTTCCCAGGCGACTAGTCGCAACTCCGCTTCCGATGTCTTTTCACCCCCGTTGGGGTGCGTGGTTTCTGCGTTGGGGTGTTGTCCGTTCAATGGGAAATCTCCTTTTTTGTCAGTTTCCGGCTCTCGGTTTTCGGTTGCCAGTT
>CAYSGJ010000063.1:0-35977 GCA_964430705.1 uncultured Desulfobacterales bacterium
AGATAAATTTTCTGCTAAACTCCAGGCTATGCGTAATTCTTATACCATATGACGGTGAAGGCCTTTCTCTGGCCAAGTTAAAAACATTGCCTTCTTTTACCTTGGTATTCTGCCATTGCCAAGAAAGCTCATAATATCAATGCTAAACACAATATCTTGGGGCAACGGCATCCATTTTCTACCGCGGGTTGTATAAATATAACATATTTTTCTTGACACTATAACCGTCACACTATATAAGAGGTGCATGGCCGATGAACGATTTTTCCTTTACCCCAAACACGACTGGCAGCGTCGCTACGAAGCCATGAGAGCCTCCTTTGTCGATCGGCTTCCTGCCAGTGTCGTAGCCGAACGCTTCGGCTACTCCCCGGCCTATGTCAACCTCCTGCGTCACCAATTCATTCACGACAAGATCGACTTTTCAGAACCCGTGCCCGAAGGCAAAGTCAACCGGCGGGCAGTTGACATGGCCACCCGACAGAAAATCTGTTCCTGGCGAGAGCATCGGCTTTCGGCCGGCGAGATCGCCCAATTGCTCTCCGAAGAAGGAATCGATATCTCTGTGCGCACCGTCGAACGGGTATTGGCCGAAGAAGGCTATCCGAAGCTGCCGCGCCGCACTCGGCTCAAGATGGGACTCACCGTCCAAGGCGCCCGCGTCCCGGAGGTCGCCCAGCTCCTGGAATTAGGCCAGTCCAAAAGAGTGGACTGCGACTCGGCCGGAGTCTTTCTATTTGCCCCTTTTATCGAAAGACTCAACCTGCCAAAGGTGGTAGAAGACGCCGGTCTTCCGGGAAGCAAAACGATACCGGCCCTGCAGTACTTTCTCTCCTTTCTTTCTCTGAAGCTGATCGGCACCGAACGGTTTGCCCATATTGGCGACCACAGCTTCGATGCCGGGCTGGGAACCTTTGCCGGGCTCAACGTGCTGCCCAAATGCACGGCCATGTCTACCTACTCTTATTCACTGGACGCGATCCATCTGCAAAGGCTGCAACAGTCATTCGTCAAGCAAGCAAACCGTATCGGGCTTTACGACAAAAGCATCGTCAACCTGGACTTTCACACCATTCCCCACTTCGGAGACGAGTCGGTGCTCCAGGAGCACTGGGCCGGTGCCCGCAACAAACGCATGAAGGGCGCCCTGACCCTCGTAAGCCAGGATGCCGACTCGAAGCTGATTTTGTACACGGCCGCCGACATCCAGCGCAGCGAGGCCGACGACCAGATCCTGGAGTTTCTGACGTTCTGGAAAAAAGCCCAGCGCGGCGTGGATCCTATGCTGATCTTCGACTCCAAATTTACCACCTACGCCAATCTATCCCAGCTCAATGCCCTTGGGGTCCAGTTTATCACCCTGCGCCGGCGGGGCAAAAAGTTAATCGAAAGTCTCGATTCTGTCCGCCCCTGGAAGCGAATTCACATCGCCCATGCTAAGCGAAAATACCAGAATCCACAAGTTTACGAGTCCATGGTCGAACTGACCGACTATAGCGGCACCCTTCGCCAGGTGGCCGTGCGCGGAAACGGCCACAGCCGGCCGGCGTTTCTGATCACAAACGACATGGACTCCCCGGTGGAACGCATTGTAGGCGACTATGCCCGCCGCTGGCGGGTTGAAAACGTAATCTCCGAGGCGGTCAAGTTTTTCAATCTCAACGCACTGTCGTCGCCGATCTTAACCAAAGTGCACTTCGATGTGATTATGACCATGATTGCCGACACCCTATACAGCATGCTGGCAGGAAAACTCCGCGGCTTCGAACGCTGCGATGCACCCCGGCTCTACCGCCACTTTGTCAAAGGCAAAGGCCAGATGAACCTTGCCGCCGATCGTCTTGTGGTCACCTTCCCGCGAAGGGCCCACAATCCAATCCTGAGAAATGCACCTTGGCACCGGCTGCCGAAAAAAATCTCCTGGTTGGGCGGAATCGATCTTGCGTTGAAATTCAAATAAGCAGTCAGGGTAAATTCTTATCATTCTGTGACGGTTAAAGCTCCGCCTGTGACGGTTAAAGCTCCGCGAAAATCGGTGCCAAACTGTTGACGAAAAGACAGTTTGATAAAATGAGCGCTGCAAAACATATTGAAATTAAGCAACAAAAAAGCGGAACCTCTCTCAAAGTCCCGCCGAATATGTGTTGGATTCTGGGAATCCTTTATTTATGATGGCTGGGGGAGAAGGATTCGAACCCTCGCTAATGGATCCAGAGTCCACTGTCCTGCCACTAGACGATCCCCCATCAAAAGACCTTTTAGACGCCGTCGACGGACTTTGATCTCAACAGCCGATCAAACCAAGGCCGGAACCGTCGCGTCCATCCATTGGTCCTGCTTTTAATAAGGCAAATACCATGCCCTGTCAATAGGAGGCGTGTCCCGGAAAGTCTTTTTATTTCGAAATTAGATATTCGGATTTAAGCAGAGGCGCCAGGTAAGCCCCCTTTAAGGGGGCAACAAAAAACCGGGCCCTCTGGATCCGGATCGTTATGGGACCGCAGGTTTTTCCCGTCGGACTCCATGAAACCGGCGCTTAATAAATGACGAACCCGGCATACCCTACCACTTGGCCGTAATCTCCCGTGACGTCGCCGGAAGTGGCATATTGAACCAGCTCCGCCTTGGCGGCCCCAAGCTGCCTGCAGGCGGCCAGCACAATCGTTGTGGGAATCATCCCGCACATGGAGATGCCGTGTTCGGTGACGATATTGTATAACCCCTTGGGATCCAGAGCCAAGATCCGGTCAATGGCGAGTTGATCTTTGGTCTCGGCCGTGTCTTGAGATTCATAGTGGGTCATGTCCGTACTGGCGATAAGAAGAATTTCCTTGCCGTAGTCTGCAATGATTTCCGCCAAAATTCCCGCCACTTTTTCACAGTCATCGAACATGATGTGGGAAATCGAAATCGGGACAATGTTCACATCAGGCCGCAAGGCTTGAAGAAAAGGCAGTTGGACTTCAATCGAATGTTCCATGGCGTGGGCTTGCGGATCGTCTTTCAGCATGCCTCCGCCCTTGTCGATGATGCGGCGTGCGAGGGCTTCGTTGATCGGCACCGCGCCCATGGGCATATCCCATGATCCGGATGACGCCACAGCCACAGGGCCTCCCAGCCCTCTGTGATTGGGACCAAGAATGACCACGGTTTCCGGAATGTCGATTTGAGAAAAAACAGCCCCTGCGACCCCGCCCGAGTACATATATCCCGCGTGGGGACAGACGGCGGCAGCCACGTGCCTGTGTGCCGAGCTGGGTTTCATCAAGGCATTCACCTTTTCTCGGAGTTGGGATGTATCTCCAGGATAAAACATGTTTGCCACAGCCGGTGTTCGTGACATGGTTTTTCTCCTTTCGTCTATGGACGGCAGCCGGTGGACGTGGGATCCGGTCCGCAATTGCAGCCATCGTGCTTTTGGGCTATAATACGGTGTCCCGGCGTGAACACATGGCGACAAGATAACACAACGCCATGGCGGCAACAAGTTGACAAGGGCGGCGGATCGGTTTTTTTTGAGGATGAAATTCCTTGACAAAGCCGATTTTTTAACTATATTAGCGGCTTGACATTGAAAATATATAGCAATGTTAAAAAAAGGCCTGGAATTACAAGTTGTTAGGCATACCAATTGACTGCATTTGGTCTCTTTTTTGTTGACAATTTTAAGTCAATTCGACACATTGCGGGCCTCATTGAAACGATAAGGAGAGTATCATGGCTTTACCGAAAAAAAAGATATCCAAATCCAGGGGCCGAAAGAGACGGACCCACCAAAAGGCCCAAGTTCCAAACCTATCGGCTTGCCCACAGTGCAATGAACCCAGACTGCCACACCATGTTTGTCCCAGTTGCGGCTACTACAAGGGCCGTGCCGTTGTTGAATCAAAAGAGATTTAAGTTGCCCGCTACGAGTCGGACGCCGTTGCCCTTGGGCAATGCAACACGCTACCGCAGGAGAAAGGGGGGCGTTTAGGTACATGTCGACCCATTCGAACATAAGCAATCCACAAGATCTTGCCGGCCTGGACGCTGAATCGAGGCAAATGGTGCTGGATACCCTGCAGGTTATCAGGGAACGGCTGCTGCCAAAAGACAAGGTTTTGGAACTCGACAAGAAAGAAGTATTTCCCGAGGGTATTATCAGGGAAATGCTAGGGCCTGAAATCGGACTGCAGTTGTTGTTTATTCCAGAGGCCTACGGCGGCATGGGGGGAGGTGCCCGAGACAGTTGCGCCGTAACCAGAGAGATGGCCAAGATCTGCCTGGGGGTGGCAACGGCCTTTTTCGCCATTCAGCTTGGGGCCGACCCCATCATGTTTGCAGGTACGGAAGCGCAAAAGGAAAAGTGGCTTGGCAAGATCGTCGAGGGCGATTCTCTCGTGGCTTATGCTGTGACCGAGGCGGAAGCCGGAAGCAACTTGGCGGCTCTGAAGACCAAGGCCGATCCTGTGACCGACGATGCAGGCAATATAAGCGGCTACAGGTTGAACGGGAGCAAACAGTTTATTTCCAATGGCGGCTATGCCGACTTTCTTACCGTCTTGGCAAAAGCACCGGAAGGGCCCAGCTTTTTTGTCGTGGAAAAGCACATGAAGGGATTTGAGCCGGGAAGGGCGGAAGAAAAACACGGCATACGGGCTTCCAATACTGCTCCGGTGACCTTTACCGATGTGGTTGTCCCGGTGGAAAATCTTTTAGGTGACGTGCCCGGCCAAGGCCTTAAGCAGGCCAACATGGTTTTTGGACATACCAGGCTTGTGGTTGCGGCCATGGGTATCGGCGCCGGAGAAGCAGCCCTGGATATCATGATTCGCTATGCCAAAGAGAGGGTTCAGTTCGGCGCCTCTTTGTCTGAGAAACAAGGCTATACCCACAAACTGGTGGTTCCCAATGCCGTTCGCCTGGAAGCTGCCGCAGCGTACATGGAAGAACAGGCCGGTAGACTCGATGCCGGCGAAAAGGATCTTCAGGTTGAAGGATCTATAGCCAAGTATTTTGGTTCAGAGGTTGGAAACCGTGCGGCGGAAGATGCCCTCCAAGGTCTCGGTGGTTACGGCTATATTGCGGAGTACGAAGTCGAAAAGATAAAGCGCGATGTGAAGATCACCTGTATCTACGAAGGAACCAGTGAAATTCAGCAAAGTATCATCAGCATGTTTCGGTGGCGGGCCACGGTCAAGTCCAAAGGGACATTTTACGGGGACATGGCCGCCGAGATGGAGGCTTTGGCCGGGTCCCGGCCGGACGTCGGCGCGGCTATTTACGCCCGGGCGGCCAAGGCCCTCAATGAAACCATAAGGTTTGCTCACGATAACAAACTGACCAAATCACAATTTGTCATGTTCTGCCTGGCCGACATGATGACCTATGTTGAAGTCGGCGTCGGCATGGCCGGAAAGGCCCACCGGCTGGCGGAAGGGGATGCCGTCGGAGCGAGGAAGATGCAAGCCATGTCGAGAATCTTTGCCAATGAGGTCGCAGGGCTTGTTTTCTGGAACTCCATGAAAATTGTTGCGGGCTCCGGGATAACAGACGCTAAGGCCATGTCGGCTCTTAAAGAAAAAATCGATGATGAGACACTGGCCGCCGGCTGCGACGGCCTTGTCAAGGACATGGATACGGTGGCGGACATACTATTTGAAAGAGTCCGGCACGCCTAAACGCGATGCTATGAAAGATATCGGGGATACGGATGGATAACCCGGAGGTAAACAAGGTTGTCGTAGTGACCGGAGGTTCCAGGGGCATCGGCCGTGCTGTGGCGGTGTGCATGGCGCGTCCGGGCACAAGAATTTACGTGAATTACTCCAGAGCCGACAGCACGGATGTCGACGAGACTGCAGCGCTCGTGGCCCAGGCCGGCGGTGATGCTCGTGGATTTCGGGTCGACGTGGCTTCCAAACAAGACATTCAGGGCTTTTTTGAAACCATTGTCGAGGAAAGCGGTCGGGTGGATATCTTGGTGAATAACGCCGGGCTGACCCGCGACGGGCTCTTGGTTCGCATGAAAGAATCGGATTGGGATCATGTGTTGACCGTCAATCTGAAAGGGGCGTTTTTATGCATTCAGGCGGCAGCCAAGATCATGATGAGACAGCGGGCAGGGCGTATCATCAACATGACTTCCGTGGTAGGAGCAATGGGTAACGCCGGTCAGGCAAACTACGCGGCATCGAAGGCAGGGCTTATCGCCTTGACAAAGACGGCGGCAAAAGAACTCTCGTCTCGGGGGATTACGGTCAACGCCGTGGCGCCGGGTTTTATTGATACCGTCATGACGGCGGGGCTGCCTGAGAAAGTCAAGGAGACCATGTTGGAACAGATCCCGTTGCGACGTGTCGGATCGCCTGAAGATGTGGCTCAAGCGGTGGCCTTTTTGGCTTCGGATGCTGCTTCGTATATTACCGGGCAGGTTCTTCATGTAAATGGCGGCATGTATATGTAACACATGACTGATAGACAAATACATTAAGATGAATCAATTTCAAGGAGGTGTGAGGCGTGGCGATGGAAGAAAAAGTCAGAAAGATCGTTGCTGAAAAACTCAGTGTGGAACCCGATGAGGTGATCCCTGAGGCGTCGTTCGTGGATGATCTGGGTGCGGACTCCCTGGATCTTGTTGAGTTAATCATGGCCATGGAAGAGACTTTTGACATCGAGATTCCGGATGAAGAGGCTGAAAAAATCCAGACCGTTCAAGATGCCATGAATTATATCCAGGCCCATTCATAGGTCGCACGGGTTGTTTTAGGTGATGTGGGTTTTCCCCTAAGATCGAGCGTTCAGGAAACGCTGTGGTGTCTGTTTCATGGCCCGGTTCCAAGGGGTCCATTGTTTGAGTGGACCCCTTGGCGATGTGTGAATTACAGGAGAACCCGTTTTCCGATAAATGGATCATCTGTCAAGATATGAATAAAAAACTAATGCCCTGGAATCCCGATCCTTTTTTTGTCCGGGACGGGTTTTTGGGGCCTTTTCAGAATAGGCGGCGGAAATGAAAATCGTTGTGGGCTCCGATCATGCTGGTTTTGCCATGAAGGAAAGAGTCAAGGCGTTTCTCCGTGAAAAAGGACTCAGCGTTGAAGACGTGGGAACGTATAATGAGGAATCCGTGGACTATACGGATTTTGGCAAGGAGGTTGCTCGCAGGATTTCCGACGGCGGCTTTGACCGGGGTGTTTTGATCTGTGGGACCGGGCTTGGCATGTCCATGGCGGCCAACCGTTTCAAGGGTGTTCGTGCGGCCCTTGCCAACGACCTTTTTTCGGCAATCATGAGTAGACGCCACAACGACTCAAATGTCCTTGTTTTGGGAGGGCGGTTGATTGGTGACGCCTTGGCCCTTCAACTCGTAGAGACATGGCTTGAGACGCCCTTTGACCGGGGACGTCACCAACGACGCCTGGAGAAAATGGACATTGACTGACTTGTGTGGCTGTCAAAAGGATTTGGAGCTCATCAGAAGGGCGGATCCGGATATTGCGCACGCCATTGAACTCGAGTTGGCGCGTCAGACCCATAAGCTCGAACTGATTGCCTCGGAAAACATCACCAGTCGTGCGGTCATGGCCGTTCAGGCCAGCGTGTTGACAAACAAGTACGCCGAAGGATATCCGGATCGCCGATACTACGGAGGATGTCAATACGTCGATTTGGCGGAAAACCTGGCCATCGAACGGGCGAAGAAGCTTTTCGGCGCCGCCTATGCCAATGTCCAACCCCATTCCGGAACGCAAGCAAATATGGGGGTGTACTTTGCGTTGTTGGCACTGGGAGACACGGTGCTGGGAATGAACCTGGCCCATGGGGGGCACCTTTCCCACGGTAGTCCGGTGAATTTTTCCGGGCGGTTTTTCAATTTCGTCAGTTACGGCGTGGACAAAGAAACCGGGACGATCGACTACGACGAGGTCAGGGCTATTGCGGAAAAGCATCGGCCCAAAATGATTGTGGCCGGGGCAAGCGCCTACGCCAGAATCATTGATTTTGAAACATTCGGACACATTGCACGTTCCGTAGGCGCCTACCTCGTGGTGGATATGGCGCACATTGCCGGATTGGTGGCCGCCGGCGTACATCCGTCTCCGGTTCCGCATGCTCATGTGATTACTTCAACAACCCACAAGACCCTGAGGGGACCTCGTGGTGGATTCATTTTATCTCGGGCCGACTATGGGAAAAAGCTCAATAGTGAAATGTTTCCGGGCATTCAGGGCGGTCCGCTCATGCACGTGATTGCCGCCAAAGCCGTGGCATTCAAGTTGGCCATGTCTGATCGGTTCGCGGCGGATCAGCGGCAGACGGTGGCAAATGCCAAGGCATTGGCCCGACACTTGATGGATGCAGGGTTTATACTGGTGTCCGGCGGAACAGACAATCACTTGATGCTGGTGGATCTGACCGACACGGGTATTTCCGGGATAGAGGCGGAGAAGGCTTTGGAAAAAGCCGGCATAACAGCCAACAAAAACGCCATCCCGTTTGATACCCAAAAGCCTTCCGTGACCAGCGGCATTCGCCTGGGCACACCCTCGGTGACCACTCGCGGCATGAAAGAGCCGGAGATGTCCGTGATTGCATCGATGATTGTGGATGTGTTACATCATCCCGGGGATAACAATGTACTTAAGCGGGTAAGGGATTCCGTTCGCGCTCTGTGTGAGAGGTTTCCTCTGTATCAACATGAAGCGGGATAAGGTTCTTGCCATGCCGCGCCCTTCCTGGGATAAGTATTTTATGGACATCGCCCGCCTGGTGGCAAAGCGCTCAACATGCCTGCGCCGGAAGGTGGGCGCCATTGTGGTAAGGGAGAAACGGATCCTGGCCACGGGGTACAATGGAGCGCCTTCCGGGGTTGCCCACTGTCTGGACATCGGCTGCCTGCGGGAGGAGATGGGGATTCCTTCCGGACAACGTCACGAGCTTTGCCGGGGGCTGCATGCCGAACAGAATGTCATTATCCAAGCGGCTTATCATGGCGTGTCTATTAAAGGGGCCACGCTGTTTTGCACCAACCTTCCCTGTTCTATCTGTTCGAAGATGATCATCAATGCCGGTATTTGCGATATCAAGTACCTGGAAGGGTATGCGGATCCCCTGGCCGAAGGCATGATGAAGGCTTCGGGGCTGAAGCTAACCCGGATTGGCGAGGCAAAAAATGAAATGTCCGTATTGCGGTGATGTGGACAACAAAGTCATTGATTCCCGGATGACCAAGGAAGGAAATACGGTACGGCGACGACGCGAGTGCCTGGTTTGTTCAAGGAGATTTACTACCTATGAAAGGGTGGAACAACTTCCCCTGGTGCTGATAAAAAAAGACGGCAGACGGGAGGCCTTTGATCGTGCAAAGGTATTGGTGGGCATTCAGAAGGCCTGTGAAAAGCGCAATATCAGCATGAACACCCTGGAGGGGTTCGTGGATGAACTGGAAAGGCAACTCCAAGAAATGGGTGAAAAAGAGATTCCATCCAGAGTGGTAGGAGAAAAGATTATGACCAAGCTCCACGAACTGGATGGCGTTGCTTACGTGCGGTTTGCTTCCGTGTATCGTGAATTTAAAGACATCAACGACTTCATGTCCGAACTCAAGGAGCTGTTTGAGACCCGCCCCACGACGCAAGGTTCCGATTGATGGATCTCAGAGTTTTTTCGATGTGAACCGCCACGGTGAGGCAATCCAAAACGGTTCCTTGCATCGGCGGATATGTCGCCGCTTGAATGTGAGATGTCGGATCGAGTCGTTGCCGGCAGACTTGATCCAAGTCTTTGCCTCGTATTCCTTCTGCTGCCAGTACAACATTTTCTCAAATTCGAAGAGTTTTTTTCATGACATTGCATGAGACCTTTATGAAATTGGCGCTTTCGTTGGCTGAACAGGGTTGCGGATGGACTTCTCCGAATCCCATGGTGGGCGCCGTGGTGGTTAAAGATGGCCGTGTGGTGGGCAAAGGATTCCATCGAAGAGCGGGAGGCCCCCATGCCGAGATTCATGCACTGGAGGAGGCCGGTGACAACGCCAAGGGAGCGACCCTTTACGTGACATTGGAACCGTGTAACCATGTCGGCCGCACCCCTGCCTGTACCGAGGCCATTCTCAAAAGTGGGATCAAGCGCGTGGTGGTTGGGATGAAGGATCCCAACCCAAGCGTAACCGGCGGAGGGCTCCATTATCTCAAGGCCCGAGGCGTTGGCGTTACGGTCGGTGTGTGTGAGGATGCGTGTCGGCGGCTAAACGAAGCCTTTATCAAATACGTTACGGTGGAAGTTCCCTTTGTAACCTTAAAGTGTGCGGCCACGCTTGACGGCCGGATCGCCACCCGGACGGGCGATTCAAAATGGATCACCAATGCCCTTTCCAGGCAGTTCGTTCACCGGTTGCGCCACGCATCGGATGCCCTTTTGGTGGGCATTGGGACTGTGACGAAGGATAATCCGAGGCTTACAACCCGCCTTGAGAAAGGGCAAGGCGCCGATCCTGTTCGGATTATTCTGGATACCCACCTGTCCATTTCTCCGGACGCACAACTGTTGCATCTTTCTTCACATTCTGGTAGCCTCATTATCTGCGATCATGCCGTTGCTTCAGAAAAAAAGAAGGCCATCGAGAACCTCGGCGCCCGGATTCTGACCATGGATTGCCGTGAAGGTCGCATTGATCTTAAGGCATTGATGAGACATTTGGGCAAAATGGAGATCACCAGCCTGTTGATTGAGGGCGGAAGCAGGGTCAACGGTTCCGCCCTCAGGGCAGGCATTGTGGATAAGATCTATATGTTCTATGCGCCTAAGGTGTGCGGAGGCGATGACGGCGTTCCGGTTTGCGAGGGCCCTGGTGTGGAGCGCATGGAGCAGAGCATTGAGGTGAGCGACATTTCCGTGCATCGTTTTGACGACGACGTCATGATAGAAGGGTACCTGAAAAAACGCTAATCCGCAATGAGGATTTGCCGTGTTTACGGGCATTATTGAAGGGCTTGGAACGGTTAGCAGGGTCACGCCCATGGGCGGTGGCATACGTTTGGGCATAAAAAGCGACTTTCCCTTGGAAGGCGTGGTCCCGGGCGACAGCATTGCCGTGAACGGGGCCTGTCTTACCGCCGTTGGCGTGGAACCCAGGGGCTTTGAGGTTGATGTGTCTCCGGAGTCACTATCGAGAAGTACGATGGGACGCACCAAGGTCAGGGACAGGGTCAATCTGGAGCGGGCATTGTGCTTGGGGGATCGCCTCGACGGCCACCTTGTGACCGGACATATAGACGATATGGGCAGGGTTGCCGCCATACGAACCGTCGGCAATGCCTGGTTGTTTTCGTTGGAAGCCCCACAACGTATTTGTCGGTATGTCGTTGAAAAGGGGTCTGTGGCTGTCGACGGCATCAGCCTTACTGTAAATGCTTGTGACACAAAGGGATTTGAGGTAAGTGTTATTCCTCATACAGCCAGGGTGACCACCCTGGGATTGAGGAAAGTCGGAGACTTGGTGAATATCGAAACGGATTTGATCGGCAAGTATGTCGAACGGTTTACGCAAAAAGCCCGGGGAGGCAACGCCGGGAAGTCTGTGGACGAGGCATTGCTCGTAAAGGCCGGATTTATGTAATCTCGGCATTGGAGCGAACCCCGGGTGAAGGCTCGTGTCGGTTTAACCAGCCTGTTGATCCTGAAATCGGCTTTTGCTTTAGGATTGCTTACCAAAAAGGCAGATAAGGTCCATCCTTTGCCGCTGCGGCGGGAAAACATTTTGTGGTGTTCGGCCCTTTGAGGGCCGGAGTCAAGTTGTCTGTTTTCACACAGATCATTGACTAAAAGGAGAACATCATGGCGCGTATAGCAGTAGAACAGGCCATCGAAGACGTCAAGCAGGGCAAGATGGTCATTCTGGTTGACGACGAAGATCGGGAAAACGAGGGTGATCTGACCATGGCTGCGGAGAAGGTGACCCCGGAGGCCATTAACTTCATGGCCAGATTCGGCAGAGGTTTGATCTGCCTGTCTCTGACGCCGGAAAAGGCCGACTCGTTGGACCTTCCCGCTATGGTACGGGAGAACACCTCTCAGTTTGAAACGGCCTTTACCGTGTCCGTCGAAGCACGATGCGGTGTGACTACGGGTATCTCGGCCGCGGATCGAGCCAAGACCATTGCTACGGCTGTGGCCAAAGATGCCAAGCCGTATGACCTGGTGCGGCCGGGACACGTTTTCCCCCTTCGGGCCAATAAGGGCGGTGTTATTGTTCGAACGGGCCAGACGGAAGGATCCGTGGATTTGGCCAAGCTGGCAGGACTTACTCCCGCCGGTGTCATTTGCGAGATCATGAATGAAGACGGCAGTATGGCCAGGATGCCCGACCTGGAAATCTTTTCTGAAAAACATGGCATCGGCATCTGCACGATTGCAGATCTTATAGAATATCGGCTCAGGACCGAGTCGTTTGTCCACCGTGCCGTGACGACGGTTTTGCCTACCTGTATTGCCGGGGAGTTTAAGGCCATCGTGTACGAAAATGATGTGGACGATTTTCTTCATTTGGCCTTTGTCAAAGGTCGGATTGATCCAGACAATCCCACCTTGGTTCGCGTCCATTCGGAATGTCTTACCGGTGATGTGTTCGGATCCATGCGCTGTGACTGTGGAGAGCAACTTGAAACGGCGATGAAGATGATGGAGGAAGAGGGCTCCGGGGTTCTTCTCTACATTCGGCAGGAGGGCAGGGGTATCGGCCTGCTTAATAAGATGCGCGCCTACGCACTTCAAGACGAGGGGCATGATACGGTGGAGGCCAATCAGATGCTGGGATTTAAACCGGACTTGCGAAATTACGGCATAGGCGCCCAGATACTGGTCGATTTGGGGGTCCGCAAAATGCGTTTGCTGACCAACAACCCCAAGAAGATTGTGGGCCTCCAAGGCTATGGGCTTACCATGGTTGAGCAGGTTGCCATCGAGATGAAGCCCAACCAGTATAACGAAAGGTACCTGACCTGCAAAAAAAACAAAATGGGACACCTTTTAAAACTCAATCCGCAATGCTGAGTCCGGCGACGCACGGGCCCTGCCGCAGGCGTTTGGGCGGGGACGGGTTCCGATTGAGCGGATCAACGCAAAGCGTTGATTTTTGTTACGGTATTGTTGAATTGAAGCACTGAGGAGGAATTGCCATGGCCCGAGTATACGAAGGAAATATATCCGGCGAGGGGAAACGTTTTGGGGTTATTGTCGGCCGCTTTAACGATTTCATCAGTGATCGCCTTTTGGGCGGCGCCCTCGATGCCTTGGCCCGTCATGGGACAAAGGATGAGGATGTTGACATTGTGAAGGTTCCGGGCGCCTTTGAAATCCCGTTGATGGCAAAAAAAATGGCCGAGAAGAAAAAACATGATGCCATCATCTGCCTTGGTGCTGTTATCCGGGGATCTACGCCGCACTTTGAATATGTGAGTGCCGAAGTATCCAAGGGGATTGCTTCAGTTTCACTGGATTTTGGAGTTCCGGTCATCTTTGGCGTCATCACGACGGATTCGCTGGAGCAGGCCATAGAAAGAGCGGGTTCGAAGTCAGGAAACAAAGGATGGGCCGCTGCCGTGGCTGCCATGGAGATGGCGAATCTGACGGAGTCGGTAGAGAAGATGTGATTTGACCGGCTGGTTGGCTGCCCGGAGCAGCCTGAAAGTAAAAAGAAAAACAACCTTATCGCGACTGCCTGATCATTTCGGGTGTGAAAGGGATGCCCGTATTCGGGGCAATGACGTGCCGTTGTGATCGGATCGTGTCTAAGTAGGTTTTTAAGTTTGCGTGATGGGTGATCGGCGACGTTCAAGAGAACTTGCCATGCAGGTTCTTTTCCAGATGGATATTAACAGTGACGACTCCAACGAAGCTGTTGACTTGTTCTGCGGCCATTTCGAGGTTTCCAAAAAGGCAAAACCCTTCTTCCTTGAGCTTGTCAATGGCGTCAGGGCTCGTCGAGATGAAATTGACCGTCTGGTTGAGAAATTCTCCGAGCATTGGAAGATAGGCCGGATGTCGGGGATGGATCGAAATATCATACGGGTGGCTGTGTATGAATTGCTGTATTGCGATGATATCCCGGCAAAGGTTTCCATTAATGAGGCCATCGATATTGGAAAAAAATTCGGTACAGAGCAATCCCCGGCGTTCATCAACGGCATTTTGGATGGCATCCACATCGCATTGCATGGGCAAAGAAACGAAGCGTCTTCACCGACATCTTCCTAAACATGGGCCCTCCTTTGCACCAACAGCATGTTGACTGCAAAGCCGTGTTTTGTATAAATAGCTAATACAGTTCTCTATAAAGCTCAAGTAACACCGTTTTCCGGCCTATGGGTATCGGTCTTCCAGGCGGCCAAAACTCGCCGCAAAGGCCGCGTAAGGACTGCCGTCGACGGGTAACTGCGCATCAAGGGAGAGGTTATGATGGTTTGTAAGCCCTCCGGAAAGGCTGAGTAGCGGCACTCCCAACTCGGCCTCAGCGGCTCAGACAGTTGCCCGGCTTGCGGCCCCATACCCATAGGCCTCTAGAACTTGAGCTTTTTGGATAACCGCTAAACATAATTGTGTGTTGGTGCCAATGATGTCATCTACAAACCGAATTTCGACCCCTCAACACAAAAGGTTTCCATGGCAACAACCCTGTTTCGCCGGGAAATTGGAAATCAAGGGAAGCGCGATCGCTTAATAGTTTTCGGCATACAGCTCAAAATAGGCTTTGGAGTGCAAACAGGTAGGACAAATATCCGGTGGTTCGGCGCCCTCATGCACACGCCCACAATTGCGGCATTTCCATAACGTCGGGCTCGGAGCTTTGAAAACGGTGCCGTTTGTCAAAGCTTCAATCAACTTATTGTAGCGTCTTTCATGCCACTGTTCTACTTCTGCAATACGGTTAAAAACGTCGGCTATTTTATCAAAACCCTCTTGCTTGGCAACATCGGACGAGTTCGTGTACAATGTGGTCCATTCCAGTTTTTCACCTTCGGCTGCCGCTTTGAGTTGAACCAGAGTATCCCCGACTACGCCGGCAGGGTAACCAGCCGTGATGGTGGCTTCGCCGCCCTGCAATTGTTTGAAAAACATTTTGGCATGTTCCAATTCATTTTCAGCCGTTTCCATGAATATGCCGCTAATTTGCTCGTAGCCCTCTTTTCTGGCAATTTTGGCCGCGATTGTGTAACGGCTTCTTGCTTGCGACTCTCCGGCAAAAGCCGCAAGCAAGTGTTTTTCTGTTTCCGATCCCTTCAGTGTCGGCATGGCATTCCTCCTTTAGGCAATGAACAGGTCAAATCTGAACTTAAGATTTTTACGCCTATTACTCTGATGGTCATGTGAGTATTTGATGTCTGTAACAGATAAGAAGGTTTTTGTACAATAAATCGAAGAGAAACAAAAAGCTTTGAAAAAAACAGGTGTCTGCAATGACATGGTGCGGGGTCAGTTTCTTTATTGATCATCTATTTATGATGGAACGCACGGGAGACTGCCCTTCAACGAAAGAAAAGAAACGGATGGACGTTTGGACAAGCGGGAAAGCTATGTGGGAAAAGGTGTTTCAGAAAGAAGTTTAGAATCTAAACAATTTGAAAAAAGTGTGTCGTCAAAGTGGCCCCTTTTTGGACATCCCGAGGCAAGGCGGATCTAAAATATTGACCTCAAATATACACCTGGATACTTTGTATACACCGAAGGTGACCGGAAAAGTCCGCGGTATCGGCTCGCGGATCGGGTTGAAAAAAACGAGGAAAGCCCCTGGGGGTGAGGAGTTCGCGACCCCAGGGGCTTTCTATATCAAGCGAAGGGAAGGAGGAATGCGTGTTCTATTTTCCATCATGAAAGCAAATTCAATGCCGGCGTGCCAAGGTCCTTCATAAACCGCATTCGATTCGATGGTGCCCACATGTTATTTCGGGTTAATTCAACGCAAACCGAAGCGATGCAAAACCGGGAATGTTGCATTCGAAGTAGACCTTCAGTTTGGCCAAGACCTTGCTCTGGATCTGGCGCACCCGTTCCCGGGAAATGCCGTAATGATTGGCGATTTGTTGAAGTGACAGGGGTGTTTCCGACATCAACCGGTTTTCAAGAATCTCCAATTCCCGTTCGTTGCAACCCTGACTGAAATCGACAAGTGTCTTTCGCACGATTCCCGCCATTTGTTTCCTGGACACTTCCGCTTCAACAGATTCCGCGCTTGCAGGGACAAAGCCGATCAATGGCTCATCGGAATCTTCTCTGATCGAGGCATCCAGGGAAATTTCCGGTTTGTTCAGTCTTTGGTCCATGTCCGAGATCTCTTTTTCCGGAATCCCCAGTCTCTTTGCAAGCAGTTCCGTTTTGGGTTCAAAACCTTCTTTCTCAAGCAGCTCCTTTTCCTTGTTGAGCCTGTAAAAGAGTCTTCGTTGATTCTGCGTCGTTCCAATCTTCACCAGCCGCAAATAGTCCATAAGAAATCTGAGCATATGCGCTCTTATCCAAAATGATGCATAATACGAAAACTTCACGCCCCGTGAGGGGTCAAACTTGTGTACGGCCTGAATCAGTCCCAAATTACCTTCCTGAATCAGGTCGAGCAAATTGTGCGTCCAGATTCCTTGAAATTGCATGGCCATTTTAACCACCAACCGCAGGTGGGAGTTTACCAGCTTGTTGGCTGCCTGCTTGTCTCCGTATTGCTGAGCCCGCATGGCCAGATCCGTTTTTTCTTCCTCAGACAGGATCTCATACCGCCGGGTTTCCGACAGATACCGCTCGAGAATGTCGCCTTTTCCCGGCGCCGACCTCTGCGCGCGTTGATTCGCCTTTGCATCACGGTTCGGTTCCCAAACCCGATCCTTGGCGCCGGCAGGTCTTTGGATCTCCCGGCTTGTATATGCACTCATTTGCGATTACCTCCTCGTTCTTTTTCGGCCCGGCCTTATCGCCGCCCCCCATAATTTTTGGCAATGTCCGTGCCAACCGGCCTTTGGAATCTATCTGTTTGATGTTGCTCATTTTTTTTCTTATGCCGGCAAAGTTGGCGCGCGAAGTTGTTGACGGGCCTGCATCAAGTGTATACTTTGTATCCAGATTTTGGCCTAAAAATGAAGCTGCGTGGATATAAAGTATCCACTGCCTGTAAAAGAAGTTTCATGCAAGATTCATTATTTCAAACAGTTAGAACCATTTCGCATTGGTCCGCAAATTGCTATAAACATCGTATTTTACAACAAAAGAAGAACGGGCCGGCTCAGTCACAAGTGCGGACGTGCGCCGGTTTTTGAAGAATTTTTTTTGAAGCGGTCGACCCGTTGTCCCGCCCGCGCAGAACGCGCTGGTTGTCGCGGCTTTCTGGAAGGAAAGGAAACATCATGGGTTACATGCCTAAAAAGCAGCTATGGATTTTGCTCTCCCCGTGGGCCATACTGGGAATCCTGGCCGTATTAGCGCCCATTGTGTTTTTTTTGGCCACAAACAGCATTAAAAGGGAAAAAGAAAACATGACCCGACTCCTGGTGGAAAAAGGAGCAGCCCTTATTCGTTCTTTTGAGGCAGGCGCCAGGACAGGCATGACAGGCATGGGCTGGAGCAGCGCTCAGGTCCAGAGGCTGCTGTCGGAAACCGCTCGGCAGCCGGACATTCTGTATCTGGCGGTTACCGACGAAACCGGAAAGGCCGTCGCTCACAGTGATTGGGAAAAGATCGGCAAGGTGCACCGGCCGGCCGCCAACCCCGTCACTGCAACAGAAACGTCGAAAATCCAGTGGGGTCGTGTCCAGCTTCCAAACAACATGCCCGCTTTCGAAGTATGCAAGCAGTTCACCCCCATGGGGGTGATGCCTACCGGCGACCCCGACGCGCCTACAGGCATCGTCATATCCAGGCACAGAATATGGAAAGAACAGCTTGACGGGTCTTGGGGCCTGGAAACCAGGACCACAATGGACTGGTGCCGTTTTTATTGGGACCCCCCGCGGGGGCAACGCCGGCCGGTCCATTATATTTTTGTCGGCCTCGAAACGGCCCCGCTGGAAACGGCCAGCGCGGAAGCCAGACAACATGTGTTCATCATATCGGCGGGAGTGCTCGTCGTGGGGATTGCCGGCATGGTCTCCCTGTTCCTGGCCCAGGGCTACAGACTTGCGAGACGTTCCCTGGCAAAGGTTCGTGCGTATTCAGACCAGGTCGTAGGAAACCTTCCCATGGGACTGGTGGCCTCGGATGAAAACGGGCGGGTTGCCGCTTTTAATGAGACGGCGGAAGCTATTCTTGGAAGGCCGCGCAAAGATGTCCTGGGCAAATCGGCGCCCGATGTGTTGCCGGATGGGCTGTGGCGCCTCGCCTACAAGCTGCAACAGAACCGCGCCATTGTCGAAGAAGACATCGAGTGCCGGACAAATGACGGCACCACGATCCCGCTCAGGACCAGCGCGGCGGTTGTGGAGGGCGAAGGCGGTTCATTTTTGGGTTATGTTTTCATTTTCAGGGACTTGACCGATGTTCGGCGTTTGCAGCAAGAGGTCGAACGCAGCAGGCGCTTGGCTGCATTGGGCAATCTGGCGGCCGGCGTGGCTCATGAGATACGCAATCCATTGAGTTCCATCAAGGGGTTTGCCACGTATTTTAAGGAACGATTGGAAGACAACCCCATGGACCAGGACAATGCAAAAACCATGATCCAGGAAGTCGAAAGGTTAGACAGGGTTATCGGCCAGTTGTTGGAATTCGCCCGCCCCAGCAACCTGAAGACGAAACCCGTTCGGCTGTACGATTTGGTCAACCATACGTTGAAGTTGATTGAAGGCGATGCCCGCGCAAAAGGAGTGCAGGTCATATCAAAGGTTTCTTCGAAGCTTCCGGAGATCCGATTGGATCCGGACAGAATGAGTCAGGTGTTGCTCAACCTGTACTTGAATTCCATACACGCCATGGATCATGGGGGAATCATGGAGGTTGCGGTTTTGCGAAATGAGACAAAGAAGCGCACGCGGATTACAATCTCAGACAACGGATCAGGCATAAAAGATGAAGACAAAGAGCGGATTTTTGATCCCTACTTCACGACCAAACCGGACGGAACGGGCCTGGGACTTGCCATCGTGCACAAGATTATGGAGGCTCACAGAGGAGACATCAAGGTGAACAGTTCTCCGGAACTTGGCACAACAATCACCCTGACCTTGTATGATTCCGTGGAGGTACAAACCGGTGACGCAGCCTAAAACACCAGGAATTATTTTGGTCGTTGACGATGATACAGGACATCGGACCATGTTGCGCGCCGTATTGGGAAGCTGGGGTTACACCGTTGACGAAGCCGATGACGGGAGCAGGGCCATTGAAAAGGTACACGAGCGGTTTTTCGATCTGGTCTTGATGGACGTACGCATGGTAAAAGTTTCGGGCCTTGAGGCTCTCCCTGACATCAAACGATTCAACCCGGCAATACCGGTAATCATCATGACAGCCTATTCTTCTGTTGAAACAGCCGTGGAGGCCCTGAAAAAGGGGGCTTATGATTATCTGACCAAACCATTGGATTTTGACGAACTCCGCCTTGTGATCGACAGGGCCGTGGACCACAATCGGTTGAAGGAGGAAAATCGGATTCTGAAAGAGCGTCTGGGCGCCGGATTCAAGATAGGTGAGATCATCGGGCGAAGCCGGGCCATGGCGGAATTGCTCGAAACCGTGGCATTGGTCGCACCGTCTGAAGCGGCAGTGTTGATCACCGGCGAGTCCGGAACAGGCAAGGAACTCATAGCGGGCGCCATTCATTCCAACAGTCCGCGCCAAAAAAGGCCATTTGTGAAAGTGAACTGCGCCGCTATTACAGAGACACTGTTGGAGTCAGAGCTCTTCGGACACGAAAAGGGCGCTTTCACGGGAGCGGACCGTCGCAAGGAAGGCAGGTTCCGACTGGCCCACACAGGGAGTATATTTCTGGACGAGATCAGCGAAATGTCTGTGGCCATGCAAGCCAAGTTGCTGCGGGTTCTTCAGGAAAAAGAAATTCAGCGGGTGGGCGGCGAAGAAGTCTTGACCGTCGATGTCAGGATCATAGCGGCCACCAATCGAGATCTCACCCAAGAGATCGAAAACGGCCGTTTCCGTGAAGACCTGTATTATCGCCTCAATGTTGTAAGCTTGCCGGTGCCCGCCCTCAGGCAACGTCGGGATGATATCCCTCTTTTGGCGCAACACTTTCTGACCATGTTTGCCGAAAAAAACCGCAAACGGATCAAAGGCTTTACGCCCCAGGCCATGGACTACATGGTGCGGTATGACTGGCCGGGAAATGTGCGTGAGCTGATGAACGCCCTGGAACGTTGCATTGTTCTATCCAGAAATGAGTATATTACGGAAATGGACTTGCCGCTTTCGATTCGCCATACTCTGGGCCCCGCCCTGCAGGCAGACCGGACCGAAGCCGCCCCCGAGGAGCTGTCATTGGAAGAAGTGGAAAAGATGACGGTTTTAAGAACCCTTGAGTCGACAAAAGGCAACAAGAGCGAGGCGGCGAGGAGACTCGGTATCACCCGACGCACTCTGCATAAAAAGTTGAAAAGATACGGCATGATGTGACAAACGATCGTCTTCACCTCAAGCATGTGCTTTGCCCGCCCTGCCGGTGGTTTTATTGAAAATCTTCCGGGCGGTTTTCCGGCCGACTTGGTTCCGGCTCAAGAACCCGACCCTGTTGCCTTTTCACCTGTTTTCCCGACCGTTTCATAGCGCAACTTTGACCTCACTGTGACGATTCTGTGACAAAAGGCCTGTAGGGTGCAGTGTCGTGGTGGTGCACAACCGACAGGAGAGGCATCTTGCTGCCATGATGGACCACCTCTTGATAATGCTTGTGGCCTCAAGAGCATTCATACGGTACGTTTCGGCACTGCACCCGTCACGGTGGTAAAAACCGTGTGTTGCATGCGGCTGCAAATCCAACGATGAGAGGTCGTGCTTTTTTCTGCTTGTTTAGAGGGTCTAGCCGCCCCCATGCACACGGTCGTTAACTCAGAAAGAGTATTATGACCACCTCGGCATGGATACAATGCCTCTTGCGTCCAAGCACTTCAGAAACAGTAACGCACAAGCCGGAGAAGGGACATCCCTATGGCAAAACCGGTCGTTCTCGTTGTGGAAGACGAAAAGGATATCCTGGATTTGGTGGCGTATCATCTGGAACAGGCGGGCTACAGTGTTGTGAAGGCAATGGACGGGACAGAGGGGCTGCGGCTATGCCGGGAGACACGGCCGGATCTGGTGGTGCTCGACCTGATGCTTCCCAAAATGGAAGGCAAGGAGGTATGCCGCAGAATTCGTCGGGGAAAGGACACCGGCGGCACCGCCGTGCTGATGCTGTCCGCCAAGACCGAGGAGGTGGACAGGATCGTCGGCTTTGAGATCGGAGCGGATGACTACATGACCAAACCGTTTAGCCCTCGTGAACTGGTTCTGCGGGTCGAGGCAATACTTAACAGGACCCTTGAGAAAAAGCCCGTTTCAAACCTCATACGGTTCCCCGGAGTTATCATCGACCCCGATCGGCACAAAGTGGAAGTAGACAATCACGAACTCACCCTGACAGCGACCGAATTCAAGTTGCTCCACTATCTGGCTTCCCATGCCGGCAGGGTCCAGACAAGGGAAGTTTTGCTGGATCAGGTTTGGGGATATTCCTTTGAGGGATATGCCCGAACAGTCGATACCCACGTTCGCAGGTTGAGAAAAAAATTGGGATCGGTCAAAGAAAGAATTGAGACGGTGCGAGGTGTCGGTTATCGGTTTCGGGAGGTATAGCAATGAAACACACGTTTTACTTCCGTCATTCCACCATCCCTCTGTGACGGGCAATCCATCGTATGGCGGCGACAAGGAGCCTTTTGGCAAATCATCAAAACCAGCCCATATCCATGTGACCAAGATAAAGGGACCTGGTTTCTCGGTAAGGACATGCTTCACCTCGCAGACCTTTCTTGCCTTCTTAAAAAACGTGTTCCCGGGCAGTTGGTCATCCAGTTTACGGATCATTGCAACGCCCGGTGTCCTCAGTGCGGCATGCGGAGGACACACCGGTTTCGCCGCTCCAAGCTTGATGACGATCATGTGAAAAGACTCCTGGATGCTGCCTCGGAGAAGGGATTCCAGGTTGTTTCCTTCACAGGAGGCGAACCGTTTCTTTTTTGGAATGATCTTCTGGATTTTATTCGATATGCCGGAAGCGTCGGAATCGGATATATCCGCACCGGAACCAACGGCTTTGTTTTTGCCGGTTCCACCAAACGGGGGTTCAAAACACGGATAGAGCGAATGGCCCGTCAGCTGGCCGCCACGCCCCTTCGGAATCTCTGGATCAGCGTGGATTCTGCAATCCCTTCCGTCCATGAGGAGATGCGGGGATTGCCGGGGGTGATTGCAGGGATTGAAAAGGCGTTGCCCGTATTTCACCGGCACGGGATTTTCCCGGCCGCAAATTTGGGCATCAACCGACGCATCGGCGGCGCTGTCACAGCGGCTCTGGTCCCTGCGCAAACCATGGAACAAAAAGAATATTTAGAGGCTTTTTACGTTGCTTATCGGGAGGCCTTTCGGCGCTTTTTTCGTTTTGTCAAGGCACTGGGATTCACCATGGTCAACATGTGCTATCCCATGAGTTTTGAACCGAACGCAACGGATGACGAGCTTGCACCCGTTTATGCGGCCAATTCGCAAGACAGGATCGTGCGTTTTACAACATCTGAAAAGGCCGTTTTGTTCAAAGCGGTGGCTGATACCGTCCCGGAATTCAGATCGCAAATCCGGGTGTTTTCACCCCGTAGTTCCCTGTACGCGCTGTATCACCAATACAACGGCGGTTCCCAAAACCGCCCTTACCCTTGCCGCGGGGGAATAGATTTCTTCTTCATTGATTCCAAAGACGGCAACACGTATCCGTGCGGATTTCGCGGGGGCGAGAACCTCGGAAAACTCTGGGCCATGAACGGCCGGCGCGCTCACGCCGATTGCCGGTTGTGCGACTGGGAGTGTTTTCGAGACCCCTCGGAACTCTTCGGCCCTGTCTTGGAAGGCCTGTCCTCCCCTTTGAGCCTGCTCAAGCGATTCAAAGACGACCGGCGTTACTTTGGTATCTGGTGCGAGGATCTGCGCTATTACCGCGCCTGCGGACTCTTCGACGGCCGCAGAGCACCGGATGCGACCCGACTGGCGGCGTTTCACCATGCCGTGGCACCCATCCAATGAAAACGTCCCGGTTTGCTTGGCTCATCCCGATGGTCGCTCTGCTGGCACCGCCTGTAACAATGTCTGCGGATGTCTCCCGGTATCTGTATCGGGAAACCACGGGGACCGAATCCGTGGAGCTTATTCATCGCATAGAAATCGGGGACAACGCCGTCATCACGTGCACGCAGGCGGGAGAAGAACGCCGCACGGTTTCCGATTTTTCCGGGACCACCCGAGAATGGCGGATAAGCAAAGGATCGAACACCGAGATCGTCGCTCGGCGGCGAAACGGGGCCATTGTGGTAAGCGGCACACGAGACGGCACACCGGTTGCCGAAACGCTCTCGAATAAGGACCTTCCGTGGTTTCAACTGTTGTCCTTTTCTCTGGGGGCATTTCGGGATTCGGACGAAACGTCGGTGACCTTTCAGATGCTTCGCCCCGATACCCTGTCTATCGTCACCCTGGAGGCAAAAAAGCAGGGCGAGGAAACGATTGTCGTGGCTGGAAACCCGACCACGGCGAGCAAGATTCGGATCAGTCCGCCTTGGCCCCTTTCGGCGCTGTGGAAGGGGTATTATTGGTTTCGAAAAAAAGACGGTCTGTTTGTCCGGTACGAGGGCACGAACGGTCCCCCTGGAACGGCCAAGACCGTGGTGGAATTTCTGCGCGTCCTGCACCCGGACAGGTAAGCCGTTCCGTCGGGTTGCTTGCGCAGTTTGGAAGCACGCGGTCGGATCTCTTCGCGCTATATCTTGCCGTTCATGACATGAAACGACAGCGTGGCCCCCGTTACCCGGCTTCTGCCGGTAAAAAAGAAGATGACCAGCCACAAGCCCTGGAAGAACAGAAGAACCGCAGGGTTCCAAATTGCTTGCACCCCTGTCTTGAGAGACGGTGTTGGCATGTCGGGAACCGGAAACACAGCACAAACGAGCAGGGTATGGATGACGACGACAAGGTTCATGAGTTGATATGCGGAAAGCGTTCCGCCGCCTCTGAAGTCGGCTCTGAGGAACTCCGAGGCGAACCGCCACAGCTGAGTGCCTGCCGTGGTGATGAGAAACGCGGCGGTTATGCTTCCTTTTAAAAACAGCAGGAAACCCAACAGTCCTAGACAGCAGTGGGTGACGGCCGTGAAGGCCTGGATCGGAACCACCCTTTCCCCGTCCAATCCGGCCGCATACGATATCTTTTTGGTCTTTCCCTCGAACACAAAGCAGTACTTGCCGAACACACGCTGCAGGACCGGGGACAAATGCCTCAGCGGTTTGCCGTAGCAGCAACCGAAGCTGATGCACGACAGCCTGCCCGTCCCTTCTCCAAAGGCATACGACACCGCCAAGGCGGCCATGGTCGGCAGCACCGGCAATGTAAAACCGACGTGCTTGCCATGAAACGCGGAAACCGCCGCCGCCAGCCACGGAGCGACCACAAAGCCCAGAAACGACGCCCCGCCCACACTGAGCGTACTCGGTTTTTTTTCGACTATCCGTGCAATCACCTTGGAAGCCGGCACACATACCGCCAATACCGCCGACAACACGATGAAGATGCCCGATACCGGGATATTGACCGAAGCCAAAAGAAACACGAACAGAGCCCCGGAAAAAACAACGCTCGTCGCATTGAACAGTCCGTAAAACGTGAGATTGACGCCGAACCAGTCATGGGCTCCCATCTTTCTGGTCGGTACGGAACAAAGAATCTGCCACTTCTCCCTGGGGAGCACCCGAAACCCCCAGGTAAGAAAAACCGCCAGCATGACGCCGAGACCGGCGACAAAGTATTCAGGTGTCATGCCTGCCCCTAGCAATTTCCGATCGGACCTGGACGTCGGTCTCCACCAGCGGTCTCCCAAAGCCCGCTGAAAACCGGCTTTGCGCATCGTTGCGGTACATGTTCCGAACGATGTCCTTGGAAAAGACGATTCGCCCTTTCTGCAAGACCAGCACATCGACCGAGCTTCCCGGACGGTACAGACTCTTCGGACATCCTTTGCGGAGCATCATCCCGGGCGCCACGTGCCGCGGATGATCATAACGCGAATCGCTGTAGCACTGCTGAATGTCGCCGATCATCAAGGCAACGATCTCGATCATGGCCACCAATCCCACATTGTCGCCTCCGTCCACATCGGTGTCGATGACGGTGACCACCCGCTTGTTCTTGGAATAGGGGGTGGCTTCTGCGACAACGGCGCCTGGATTACAGGAATGGTAGCCTCCCGGAATCTCGTAAATGTCGACAACCCTGCCCGCGACCGGGGTGTGATTGTAGTGGTATTTGTCGGGGGTCAGCCGGAATACGGCGAAATCGGCGTTTTCAAAGGCAGCGTGCCAGTGGTATTTGTCCGCACCAAAGAGTTCTTCAAAACAGAAAAACTTATTTTTGAGAAAGAGCCGATCCGTTTGTGAAAACGATCCCACGAGCACCTTGGCATCGGCGGGAGAAACCACGGCGCCGGCATCGGGGGGCGTGGGACGACAGTCCCAATAACGAATCTGCCTTTCAAACAGTGCGCGCGGGGTGTTCAATGCCTTTAGCGGCGCCACACACTCTTCCAGGACGATTCCCAGGGTTCGCGCGATTTTATGGGGGCTGTTCAACGAGCAACTCAGGGGCAAGTCGAAATTCAGGTAGCCGAGCAGGTGCGACACCCGGGCGGAACTCAACAGGTTGAAAAGAACGGAAGCACTCTCTCGCAATTCGCAGTAGCAGTAATTGACGATCGCGTCACAAAACAGCGATTCGGTTTTTGCCTGAGCGGTTGCGCGATCAATGTATTGATGGGGCATTCTGGAAACCATTGCCGCCTTTTCCTCCCACTTCGAGGTCAACCCGTTCCATGTCCCGATAGACGATCAACAGAATAAGATGAATGATTCGTTGAAGTGTCTGCGGTTCCCTCGCCAGTCTGTCCATGTCCTCAAACGCCTTCGCGAGGAATTCACCGGCGTCTCTCTCCCCCAATACGTCGAAAAGGCCTTTTCGGTATTGCCCCGAGTCGGATTGCGCCTCGAGAGCCCGGCACTCCTGGAGCAGGACATTGCATGCCTCGATGACATGGCGCTTTCTCAAGGTTTCGCGATAATACTTTTCGGCCGATGCGTTGAATTCATTGCCGGAGAGCTTCATGGGCGACGACGTTCCGACCTGTTCCAAAATTCCTTTGGTGAGTTTTCCGGCCGCGGCGTATTCTTTGGGGCTATCGATGCGTCGCGCCAGATCCTGAAAAGTGGACTGCATCCCGAACAAGTCGATCAGATCGCGTCCATCGTTGCGCATCACCTCCAGGAGCCGTTTTCGATATGCGTCGTTGTGCACACGGACATAACCGGAATACCGCCTGCTCATTCTGGTTTTTGCGGTGTTGTTCAATATCCGACACATGAATCGGTTTCCGGTATCTTTACGCACATAAAACGTCGGGATGCCGATGGCCGTGCCGAAAAACACCTGACGCCTTTCGCTTTCCACAGACGGCGTGTCGGGGATGTCTGCGTGGGTGATACTTCCCTGCAAAACGTATTTATACGCCAACGCCGTCAGGAATACCTGAAGATTAATCGCTTCGGCCATGTCGCTGCCGATGTTTTCAAAAACGCTGTAGTGACGGCCCTCAAACCCCGAGTATCCCGCCGTGGCGAATTGCCGCAGTTTGTACAAGAGGTACAGCGACATGCTGGGATGGAAAACCCCCATATGATAGAGATCTTTTTTTAGCTTCTCATCGTTTCCCAATGTGCCGTCCAAGGCCGGGCTCCATTCCGTGCTGAGCAATGATACCGGATAATCTATCAGCCTGAAATCGACAAGGAAGTCCCCTTTCAAGCCTAGCGCTCTGCTGATAAATCGGTCCAGCCACTCCGGGCCGAACGGGGTCAACGGATGGCCGAAAAACTTGACAGGCGCCTTCTTTTTCCACCTTCTCCAAATCATACGCAGATGGGTGAAATCGAGCTCATGCGGGAGAAATCCCAACGCCTTTTCCGGATGAAAATCCCAAAAATCGAGGCGATAGGGCGCGGCGCTGTAGGTGCCCACAAACAGAGGAAGGAAATGCTCCACGATTTTGATGACCAGATCACCGAGATGTTTTTCTTGTTGTATGCCGAATCCGCTCTGCGGGTCTTTCAGCAACGCGGTCAGTTTTTGACTCCCAAGACTGATATGCGTTCCGTTGTTGGCGAGGCTGATATTGGAGATATTGGGCAAAACGACCAAGTTCCTGGTGATAATGTTGGCGTCTTTCAGTTTTGCCACGGCGTTCAGCTGACTCCGGGAAAGCATTTCATGGCAAAGATGCATGTATCGGTGCTTTGCTTCCCCTTGGTTCCAACCGGAAAGACATGGGCTCATGAAGAGCTCTCTGTACAGCGCGTCGGACAAAAAATCGTTGAGGCGCTTTTGTCTCACCGGTGGGTGGGGTGAACAATAGACCAGCGTTTGCTGTCCACGGTTACACAGCTCGAAAACCCTGTTGCCGTACATGGCTAATACCTGGCACAGCAAAAAGCGCTTCAATGTCTCATTGGCCAGTCCGCGGCCCAGACCGAAATCGCGGTTGATCGGGACGGGATGAAAAGAGTAGATCTCCGGCGAGGAGTTGTCGCTCAGGAAGTGCTCCATGCATTGCTTGCCCACGTAGCGGACCAAGGCATTCACATGTTCGCCGCCGATCGCTTCGGCCAGTGCCAGCTTCAGGAAATAGCTGACCGGCACCCGAATGCATGCCTCGCCGTTTTCCCGGAACACGAAGTGTCCGGCATCGCCCCGCCGGGGGCTTTGAGGACAGCTCTTGTCCGCCAACAGATCATGCTCAAACACCCCGGTGGCAAAACCGCCCAAGGCCCGTTTCGGAAAACGTACCCAGCTGTTCTCCCATACGGCCTGCACATCCTCGCTCATGTAGTCGTTTAGGTCGGCCACAAGACGCCCGGAGGTATCGCCGGCGGCGGCACGTTTCAACATGCTCTTGTAGTAACGCGATTGGTTGATCGTTACCGGAAGATCGACTGCTTCCTTTCTCCCAACGACTACAGCCTGCAATTCGTTCTCGCATCCACCGGTCGCGTCCCCGATTGAAAACGGGAGTGCCTCTGCAAATCGCGGTGATCGAGGCATCGGCAGTTCGAGAAGTCGTGATACGCCGTCAGCGCCGGTGAGCGAATCTTTCCCGGTGCCGAGGCCCGGTCTGTATGGATGGTTGCCTAGCGACAATGTGTCCGCAAAGATCTTCATGGCCCCTTCTCCGCCGGATCGGCCGCTTCATTCAAAACCGCCGTCCTATTCATATACCGATAAGGATACCAATGGAATGTGAAGATCGTGTCAAGAAATCGTCAAGTTATGTCTTTAACGTGGGAGACGATCAATTGGGAGATACCGAAGGCGTTCTTCCTGCTGGCGAGAACGTGCTGCACCTGACAACCGGGACAGCGAACGTATCGGCCGAACCCGTCGCCCTCAAGCAGTACGCTGGAATCGGCGTAAATCACGGTGTGCCCCATCTCGTCTACACGAATCCTGCGGAAAAGGACCCTTCCGCAACGCAGGCAATTTTCTTCTACCATCCTTGCCTCCATTCCCTTACAACCCCTCATGGGGTACATACTAAGGCGGCCCTACTCATTTAGACACCCTTGGTTTTGAAAAGCACCCGGATTCTATGATTCCGACAGTCCATGTCTAGACAATAACGCTCGCCTTACAAGATGGTAACGTGTGAAGCGCCTTAAACCCGGCGGTTTTTGACGTGGCAACAGTAACGGCAAGCTATCACGCTATACATGACGGTGGTGTGACGCTTTGGTTACAAGTAGCAATGAAGCACCATATTGAGCTATGGTTATAGCAAGTCTTGTTTAACTGAAGGTCGTTCATCCACGGGTAACCGGGCAGCTTTTTGTCTTCGAAAGTGTAAGATTTGAGAAATTTGGGATAGAAAATGCGTTTTGGTTGTATGGCGATTACCATAGGTGGCATGGCCGACTCTCGGGGAAAAGGGCCGGGGACGACAAGTTGCGGCCATGTCGTTTAGAAGATCCCAAAACCGTGGCGTAAAAAACCCCTGGGGGTGAGGAGTTTCGAGCCCCAGGGGTTCGATGGATGAGGACCCGAAGGCCTCCAAATCCGAATGGAATATAACACAATTGTCGTCCCACGGAAAATGTTTTTAAGCATGTTGCCTTTTGTGGACGGGCTGCAGTTGCTAAAGCGCGTGTGTCGTGACAGCGAATTGAACAAACCGAGATACAATTGTAACCGTTTCGGCCTGATAATCTAGACTGTGAGAAAGTTTCCGCACAGCCGAGCCCATGTGGTCGGAACCCTCTGTGAGCCATCCTGTTTCCCCGACCCCATCGATGCCGAACCCATGCCGTTCCCCGACGCATCCGGGGATACAAGGAGCGCAGCCGTGGTGAAAACGTACGTGTTGGATACGAATGTGTTGTTGCACGATCCTGCCGCACTCTTTTCTTTTGGGGACAACAACGTAGTCATCCCATTTGCCGTTATCGAAGAGATCGACAATCAAAAAAAACGACAGGATGAAATCGGACGAAACGCCCGGATGATATCCAAACAGCTTGACGATTTGCGTGACGAGGGGCGCCTTTCCCGGGGGATCACGCTGCCGGGAGGCGGTCGGATGTGGATCGAACTCAATCACCGGCAGTGCATCGACTTTCCGGACGGCCTGGATCCGGAAAAATACGACAACCGCATCCTCGCGGTGGCCCACAACCTCTCCCGGGAAAACACGGACCATGTGATCTTGGTCACCAAGGATCTAAACCTCAGAATCAAGGCCGACGTCATGGGAATCCTCGCCGAGGATTTTTCCAACGACAAGGTTGACTATGTCAGCCTGTATCCGGGATTTCGAGACCTTTACGTATCCGCAGCGCAGTTGGATGCGTTTTACCGCGACGGCGGCGTGGTGTTGGAATCCAACCCGGGGCTCTTTCCGAACGAATTTCTGGTGCTGCGAAACCGGGAGAACCCCTCTCAAAGCGCCCTGGGACGGCACCTCGGCGACACGATCTCGCCGGTACAAAAAAACGGCGCCGGCTATCTCGGGGTGAAGGCGCGAAACAAAGAACAGCGTTTCGCCCTGGAGCTGTTGTCCGACGATTCGGTGCCGGTGGTCACCTTGCTCGGGAAAGCGGGTACCGGAAAAACCCTGTTGGCCATGGCGGTGGGGCTTGAAAAGGTGCTGGAGGAAAAGGCGTACGGACGGCTCTTGGTCACCCGGCCGGTCATCCCGATGGGAGACGATCTCGGGTATCTTCCCGGCAGCAAAGAGGAGAAGCTGCGCCCGTGGATGCAACCGATCTTTGATAATCTCGAATTTTTGTTTCGCACCCGGCTCAAGACCGACAGCTCCCCGGAAGAGCTGCTATGCGACGGCATCCTGGAAATGGAGGCTCTGACCTATATTCGAGGAAGGAGCATACCGAATCAGTTTATCGTATGCGACGAGGCCCAGAATTTGTCACCGAATATGGTCAAAGCGCTCATTACCCGAGTGGGCGCCGGCTCCAAGATCGTCTTCACGGGTGATGCGGAACAGATAGACCATCCCTATCTGGATGCCAGCAGCAACGGGCTGACCTGTCTGGTGGAACGCTTCAAAAATGAGACGATAGCCGGTCACGTCACCTTGGTCAAAGGAGAACGCTCCGAAGTGGCGGAGATCGGCGCACGTTTGCTCTAAAGTCCGGTGGCGCCGGAGTCGGTTCCTGGTTCTTTTGGCTTTGTGCGCCTCTGCTATTCGTCAGGCCCTGTTGCCAAGCCCGATTTCTCAACACAAATGACCTGGAACCGTATTTAAACCGTGAAGGGATCTCCTTAGAATGGAAATATTTGTGGAACACCGGCGCAAAGCGCCCATGATCGGGAACGCACCCATACCGCGTTGACAACAAATAAAGAGGAACTATGAAAGAGTCGTATCTGAATATGGTCCCCAAAGAGCTTGCAGAGCGGGCAGAACGAGAAGCCTATTTGCAAGGATTGAAGCTAAGCGATATCATTGCAAAGGCCCTCACAGCCTATCTAAGGAGTCAAACAAATAAAAGGAGAGAAAGCAGGTATCTCCTTTGGAACGTAGAGCGGGAACACTGGGAAGACGATAAAGAAATCAGTCAATAGAATCGACTTCCGACAGCCAACTTTTGACCTTTTGTTCAATCTGATCCCGAATCAGTCGAAATTTTGCCAACTTGTCTTCATCGCTTCCTTTCGAAGCTGCCGGGTCTTCAAAAGGCCAATGAAGCCGTTTGCCCATTCCGGGAAAAACGGCGGGGCAATTCCGGTCGGCCTTGGCGCAGACGGTAATGACATATCCAAAGTGCGCCTTGCCTAGATACTCCTTAAGAGACTTGGATCTGTGACCGGCCATGTCCATGCCGACTTCTTCCATCACACGGACCGTGTACGGGTTCAAACCGGCCGGCTCCAGACCAGCGCTATATGTCTCAAAATCGTCGCCGGCCAGTTTTCTCAGCAAGACTTCGGCCATCTGGCTCCGGGCCGAATTTCCTGTGCACAAAAACAGAACCTTTGTCTTGTTCATTGGTTCTTGGCCTCTTTGGGAAGACTGAAACTAAACGCCGAACCTTCCTCCAGCACACTCCGGACCCACACCCGTCCTCCATGCCCCTGGATGATGTGTTTCACGATGGAAAGCCCAAGGCCGGTTCCGCCCATGTCTCTGGAACGATTTTTGTCCACGCGGTAAAACCGCTCAAAGATTCGATCGATGTCTTCCCGCGGAATACCCATCCCCGTATCCTCCACGGTAACATGTAATTCGTCGCCGGCATCCTTCGTCGAGACCCTGACAGTGCCGCCTTCCGGTGTATATTTGATGGCATTATCCAATAGATTAATGAGGGCCTGGGCTATTTGATCCCTGTCTGCCCAGACTTCGACGATTGCCGGCACTGAGTCCGTTTGGATTTCCAAATGCTTTGTGTCTGCGACGGGCTTCAACATGGAAACAGCGGACTCGAGTACATCTCGGAAATTAATTTTTTTCTTGTCTGCCATACCTTTTTCGGATTCCAGTTTGGTCAAGGACAGGAGGTCTTCCACCAGCACAGAGAGTCGGTTTGCATGTTTCAGAATAATGCCGGCAAAAGACCGAATCTTGGATTCGTCTCGAATTTTTTCGTGGCATATGGTTTCCGAGTAGCCTTTGATGGATGTCAAGGGCGTGCGCAGCTCGTGCGAGACATTGGCAACAAAGTCCTTTCGCACCTTCTCAATGCGTTTCAGATCGGTAATATCGTGAAATACCGCGACGGCCCCTTCTGTGCGCCCCTCCGGCACAAGACGGGTAATCGTCACGTCGAACACCCTGTTGCCGTCCAAGGCTTCCATGGTAAGCGCCATCCTGAAGTTCTCGCCTTTTTCCAGGGCATCGGCAAATCCGTCTTGAAGTTCAGCGCTGCGGATAACCTCCACAGGTTTTTTCCCAAACACATCGGGAGGGCGTCGCAGGAGACCCTCGAGCACACTGTTGATCAACATAATCCTGCCCTGGGCATCCAATACCATAACCCCGTCCGACATGCCCCGCAAGATGGTGTTCAATGTCTCTTTCTCCTGAGTAATGCCGCCGATTTTTCTTTTGATCTCCAATGCCATCAGGTTAATCGACTTGCCCAGCGTCTCCAATTCGCCCGCAGCATCGGGATATACCTTGATATCGAAATTTCCTCGAGAAATCTCTTGCGCCGCACGGGTAATTTCCTCCACGGGTCTGGACAATCTCCGGGATGCAACAATGCTCAAAATCAATATGAGGCCGGTGCAAAGCAGCAAGGTTGTAAACAGGATAACATCCGTGCTGCGGGCAAGCTCTTCGACGCGGGTCAAGGGAACTGCAACCCGGGCAACGCCGAGCAAACCGTCCTCCGGGGCCACCTTTACCGCCAGATACATCATGTCCTTTTTCAATGTAGCACTGTAGCGTACTGCCGTCCCGTGAGACCCTTTAAGGGCCGCGACGAATTCCGGTCGTCTGGAATGGTCTTCCAGTTTGTTTAGATCATCGCCCGAGACATCCGTGTCGCCCAAAACCCTGCCCGTGCCGTCTATAAATGTAATGCGTTCATGGATGTCGTTGCCGATCTTTTTGACCAGATCGTCGAGCTGATAGGTCAGGTCACCCCCCGCTGCCTCTTTTTCGATGATGGTCTTTATCAAAAGGGCTTCTTTAAAAAGGCGGTCTTCTATCTGAATAAGGAGCCGGGCCCTAAGGTGAGACGCCAAATATCTTTCCGCAACCAGAAAAGGAATAAGGACAATCAGCATATAGGAAAAGAAAAGCTTCCATTTGTACTTCATGACGGATCTTCTTTGATCATGTAGCCGATACCCCGGACAGTCTCGATGATGTTCCCGAACCCTCCCATTTTTCGGCGTAAACGCTGGACATGGGTATCGACCGTGCGCTCGTAACCTTCAAAGGTATACCCCCAGACGTTGTTCAGGAGAATTTCCCTGGACCGTACCCGACCTTTATTAACAAGCAATTCATACAAAAGCTTGAACTCCGTCAGGGTCAATTCGATTTTTTGATCTTCTATGGTCACTTTGTGGGCATCCACGTCCAAGACGACAGCCTCATGCTTGAGAACCTTTTTTTCTTCTTTCGGACCCCGCAATCGGCGCAACACCGTCTTTACCCTTAAAGTCAGCTCCCGCGTACTGAAAGGTTTGACCACATAGTCATCGGCGCCCAATTCCAGACCTACAATACGATCCACCTCTTCGCCCTTGGCCGTAACCATAATAACGGGAATATGGCGCGTCGCCTCCTTGCGTTTTAAAGTCCTGCAAAGCTCCATGCCGTCCATGTCGGGCAACATCAGATCCAGAACAATGAGATCCGGCGGTTGTTTTTGCATCGCTCGCATGGCCATGGTGCCACTATGGGCCACGGTTACATTAAAGCCGGCGCCCTCCATGTGGAAGGCAATCAAGTCGGCAATGTCGGTTTCGTCTTCAATAACAAGAACAGTCTCTTTGCTCATGGTTTTTCACAGATCGATTTGTTGGAAAGGGACTTGTGTTTGATGACCCGTCCCTCCACCATGTACACGATATCTTCGCAGATGTTGGTCGCCTGGTCGGCCACCCGTTCCAGATTATGCGCAATGTTCGTGAAGTGCACCCCCTGTGCAATAAAAGAAGGGTCTTCCGTCATGTGCTCCAGGATATCACAGACAAGACTGAGATAAATGGCATCTGCTTCGTCGTCTCTTTCCACAACGGATTCCGCCAGTTTTACGTTGCGATCCACAAAAGCGTTCATGCTGTCCCGAAGCATTTCTTCTGCAACCCGGGCAAGCTTGTTAACGCCAAACGGCTTCATGACAAGCGGTTCTTCAATGAGTTCAAGAGTCCTTTGGGCAATGTTCACGGCCTGGTCGCCGATCCGCTCCAAATTCATGTTGATCTTCATAGCCATGGTAATGAATCGCAAATCCGCGGCCATGGGTTGCTTCAGGGCCAACAACCTGAGGCACTGTTGGTCAATGGCATTTTCAAAGGCATTGATATCGTCGTCATTTTCAATGACGCCCGAGGCCATTATGCCGTCTCGGTTGTTGTGGGCGACAATCGCCGCTTCAAGGGCTTCCTCAACCATGGAGGCCATTTTTAGAAGGTTGATTTTAAGATCCTCGAGCTCCCTGTGTAGTGATGATGTCATGCACCCTCCTGCGATTAGCCAAATCGCCCGGTAATATATTCTTCTGTTTGCTTGAGTTTCGGCTTGGTAAACATCATATCCGTAGCGCCCGATTCAATGAGTTTCCCCATATAAAAAAACGCCGTCTCGTCGGAAACCCTGGCGGCCTGCTGCATATTGTGGGTCACGATAATGATGGTATACCTGGTCTTGAGTTCGCGAACCAGCTCTTCGATCTTCTGCGTGGCAATCGGATCCAAAGCCGAGGCCGGCTCGTCCATGAGCAACACCTCCGGTTCAATAGCCAGCGCTCTGGCAATGCACAACCGCTGTTGCTGTCCGCCTGAAAGGCTCAGGGCCGATTCATGAAGCCGATCTTTCACCTCGTCCCAGATGGCTGCCGCTTTAAGGCTGGCTTCCACCCTGTCCTGAAGTTCCGATCGGTTTTTTACGCCTTTGATTCTGAGACCGTAAGCCACGTCGTTGAAAATGGTTTTTGGAAACGGATTGGGTTTTTGAAAAACCATCCCGACCCGTTTCCTGATCTCCACCACGTCCACGTTGGATCCATAAATGGGTTCTCCATCCAACAGCACATGGCCTTCCACGCGTATGCCCGGAATGATGTCGTTCATGCGATTTAGCGACCTCAGGTAGGTGCTCTTCCCACATCCCGACGGTCCGATCAAGGCGGTTACCTGACATTCTATGAAATCAAGACTGATGTCCTCCAGCGCTTTGAAATCCCCGTAAAAAAAGCTCATATTCTTGGAAGCCATCTTGATGTTGTCAGACATAGGGGGTTCCTGTTCTTAATAGGTTTGCTTTCTGCGCATTTTCGTTCGGATAATAATGGCGAACAAATTGATGCCCAACACCAAGCTGATAAGGACCAGCGCCGTGCCGTATTGCAGTGGACGCGTCTCTTCAATGTGGGTGCCTGCCGTGGCAAGAACATAGATATGATAGGGCAGCGCCATGACTTCGTGAAATATGGAGGAGGGCAGCTTGGCTGTATAATAGGCTGCCGCCGTAAACATAATC
>CAYSGJ010000064.1:0-14958 GCA_964430705.1 uncultured Desulfobacterales bacterium
CTACTCCAGAATCTCGGCGATAACGCCGGCGCCTACCGTGCGACCGCCCTCGCGAACGGCGAATCTGAGTTCCTTTTCCATGGCAATGGGCGTAATCAACTGCGCCTCCACCGTCACATTGTCCCCGGGCATGACCATCTCCGTGCCCTCGGGAAGCGTCACAACACCGGTGACGTCCGTCGTGCGAAAATAAAACTGCGGACGGTACCCGTTGAAAAACGGCGTGTGACGACCGCCTTCTTCCTTGGACAATATATACAGCTCCGCCTTAAACTTCGTGTGCGGCGTAATAGAGCCGGGCACCGCCACCACCTGACCACGCTCAACCTCGTCGCGCTTCGTACCCCTTAACAACACGCCAATGTTGTCCCCGGCTCGGCCTTCATCCAATATCTTCCTGAACATCTCCACTCCCGTGCACACCGTCTTTTGCGTGTCACGAATCCCGATGAGCTCAACCTCGTCTCCAACGTGTATAATGCCGCGATCCACACGCCCCGTCACCACCGTGCCACGACCGGATATGCTGAACACATCCTCTATGGGCATCAAAAACGGCTTGTCCACATCCCGAACAGGCTCAGGCACAAAAGAATCCACCGCATCCATTAACTCAAATATCGGCCTGGCATCATCACTGTCGGGATCATCGCTCTCCAACGCCTTCAATGCACTGCCCTTTATAATCGGCGTGTCGTCGCCCGGAAACTCATACTTCGTCAAAAGCTCCCGAAGCTCCAAATCCACCAACTCAATCAGCTCCTCATCATCAACCATGTCCACCTTGTTCAAAAACACCACAATCGACGGCACCCCCACCTGACGGGCCAACAAAATATGCTCCCGCGTCTGGGGCATCGGCCCATCATCGGCGCCCACCACTAAAATCGCCCCGTCCATCTGCGCAGCACCCGTAATCATGTTCTTGATATAGTCCGCATGACCAGGACAATCCACGTGCGCGTAATGACGCTTCGCCGTCTCATACTCCACATGCGCCGTGGCTATCGTAATACCACGCTCCTTCTCCTCCGGAGCCTTGTCGATCGCCTCAAAAGCTACATAGTTCGCCATGCCCTTGAACCCAAGCTGCTTCGTAATCGCCGATGTCAACGTCGTCTTACCATGATCGATATGACCAATCGTGCCTACATTCAAATGCGGCTTTACCCGCTGAAACTTTTCCTTGGCCATCTCTTCCGTCCCTCCCTGTGCTATGTGGTTCCGTGGTGAAAAGGTGTCACAAAACGATCAACCGAACACATCTTCCCTACCATCTATAATGTGCAAAGGCCTTGTTTGCATCGGCCATTTTGTGTGTATCTTCCTTTTTCTTGATGGCGGCGCCACGTTGGCCGGCCGCCTCCAGAACCTCCCCCGCCAACCTTTCGGCCATGGTTTTTTCAGAGCGTTTCCGGGCGAAACTTATCAGCCACCTGATCCCAAGGGCCGTCCGGCGCGACTGTCGCACCTCCACGGGCACCTGATAGGTGGAACCGCCGACACGACGGGATTTAACCTCGATGATGGGTTTCACATTGTCCATAGCCTTCTCAAAAACCTTCAACGGAGGCTCTTTGGTCTTCATTTCAATGATGTCAAACGCTCGATACATGATGGATTCGGAAATACTTTTTTTCCCGTCCCGCATCATACAATTGACAAACTTGGAAACCAATTTGCTCTTGTACTTCGGGTCAGGCAGAATCTCTCTTTTTGGTACTTCACCTTTTCTTGGCATGCGCCCCTCTCTTTAAAAACAATCACCCCATCGCGGACCAACGCTACTTGGAACGTTTGGCGCCGTATTTCGATCTTCCTTGATTTCGATCCTGAACACCAATGGAATCAAGGGTCCCTCTGACCACGTGGTAACGGACCCCCGGCAGGTCTTTTACACGCCCACCGCGCACCAGCACCACGGAATGCTCCTGGAGGTTATGACCAACACCGGGAATATATGCGGTAACTTCAATTCCGTTGGTCAGGCGTACTCGAGCAACTTTTCTCAAAGCCGAATTCGGCTTCTTAGGGGTGGCCGTATAAACACGGGTACAAACGCCACGCTTTTGAGGACATTGTTTCAGGGCCGGCGTTGTGGGTTTTTTCCTTACCCGCTGCCGACCTTTTCTAACCAGCTGATTGATTGTAGGCATGTAATACTTCTCCCCCTCGGTGATCACAAAGGATTAGGATATATCCGATAGAAATCACTCTGTCAACTCTTTTTGTTGGCATCTACGCTTGGGCCGTACCCTCTGCAAGGCTCTCAGGCACCTGGGCAGGTTGCTCCTCCGTTGGGACCCGCTCGTTTTCACCCTCTGTTTGGAGGGTAATCGGTGCGCCCCTGTAACGCTCAAGGCCTGTGCCGGCAGGGATAATCCGGCCCATAATGACATTCTCTTTGAGTCCCCTCAGATGATCGACCTTGCCGGCCACGGCGGCCTCTGACAATACCTTGGTCGTCTCCTGAAAAGACGCCGCGGAAATAAAGCTTTCCGTACTCAACGACGCCTTGGTAATTCCCAAAAGGACGGCCTTTCCTACGGCAGGCTTGCCGCCTTCGGCCACCACCTTTTGATTCACATCTTCAAAACGTGTCTTCTCCACGTGCTCTTCGAGTACAAAGTCCGTGTCTCCCACCTCGACAATCTTGACGCGGCCCAACATCTGACGTACGATGACCTCGATGTGCTTGTCATTGATCCTGACGCCTTGCAGCCGATATACCTCCTGGATCTGATCCACAAGATACCGGGCCAAGGCCAGTTCACCGCGTATGCTGAGAATATCGTGGGGATTGGCCGCCCCTCCGATTAATGAATCCCCGGCTCTCAAAAAGTCACCCTCAACAACATTGATATGTTTTCCCCGAGGAATCAAATACTCTTTTTTGTCTCCCACGTCAGCCGGAGAAATCGTGATTTTCTGCTTTCCCTTTTTCGTCCCCTTGGAAATACTCACATATCCGTCTATCTCCGACAGAACAGACGCCTCCTTGGGTTTTCTGCACTCGAAAAGTTCTGCAATACGAGGAAGGCCGCCTGTAATATCCTTGGTCTTTGTGGTTTCTCTGGGCAGCTTGGCAACCACATCGCCGGCGTTCACCATATCCCCCTCGTTTACCATGAGGATGGCTTGCGTCGGCAGAAAATACCGCGCATTGCCACCGCCGGGCAGTTTGGCTGTTTTGCCGCTGTCATCTTTGATGGAAATCCTGGGACGAACATCGGCATCCTTGGGCTCGACAATCACATAACTTGCCTTTCCTGTAACGGCATCGACCTTTTCTTTCATCGTCACCCCGGAGACGATATCTCCGAACTTGACCCGGCCGCCAACCTCGGTAAGAATTGGCGTGGTATATGGATCCCATGACACCAACAGATCCCCTGGTTTGACCTGCGCGCCGTCGGGCACGCTGAAATGGGCCCCATAGATGACAGGATATCGCTCCCGCTCCCTGCCATCCTTGTCCACAATGGCAAATTCACCGCCCTGCCGATTCATGACAACGCGCATCCCGGTATAATTCTCAACCGTCTTGAGATTGATATATTTCATCTGCCCGGCATTGACGGCTCTAAAATCCGCCTGCTCGGCAGCGCCTCGGGCCGTACCGCCGATATGGAAGGTCCGCATGGTCAGCTGCGTACCCGGTTCGCCGATCGACTGCGCCGCAATAATCCCCACCGGGGTTCCAATCTCCACGGAACTCCCATAAGCCAAATCGCGCCCGTAACACTTGCAACACACCCCGCCGCGGGTACGACACGTAAGCGGAGATCGAATCTTGAGCTTCGTCAAACCCGATTCATCGATAAGAGACACCTTTTCTTCATCGATCACTTCATTGGCCCCGACGATAACATCGTCCGTATACGGATCGCGAACCTCGTCGAGAACAACCCTTCCGAGCACGCGTTCTCCCACCTTTTGGATGATCTCGCCGCCCTCAACAAGAGACTCCACTTCGATCCCCATGAGGGTCCCGCAATCCTCTTCGGCTATGGCGCAATCCTGAGCCACATCGACCAACCGACGGGTCAGATATCCTGAGTTGGCTGTTTTCAAGGCCGTATCGGCCAAACCCTTTCGGGCGCCATGGGTGGAACTGAAATACTGCAACACCGTAAGCCCTTCACGGAAATTGGCTGTAATCGGGGTCTCGATAATTTCTCCGGACGGTTTTGCCATCAGGCCGCGCATACCAGCCAACTGCCGCATCTGGTCTTTGCTGCCCCTCGACCCGGAATCGGCCATCATATAGATCGGATTAAAAGTCATGATGTTCGCCGGCAGCTCTCCTTCAGCCGCTTTTCGGGCACCGCCGTCGCCCACGGGGGCAATATCTTTCATCTCTTCCATCATTTCATTGGCCACATCCGATGTCGCCTTGGCCCAGATGTCTACAACCTTGTTATATTTCTCGCCACCGGTAATGAGACCTTCCGTATACTGATCGGTAATCTCAATAACCTGATCTTCCGCCCGCTTGATGATATCCCATTTCTTTCGGGGTATAACCATATCGTCAAGACACACGGAAATGCCCGCCTGCGTGGCATGCCAGTATCCAATGTCCTTCAGACGATCCGAAAGAATAACCGTAGCCTTGCCGCCCAGATTACGGTAGCAGGCGTTAACCAGTTGGCTCATGCTCTTCTTGTCCAGGGTTTTGTTGATGAGATCAAAAGGAATCCCCCGCCGTTTTTTCCCCATCTTGAAGATGTGGAAAGCGCCTTCGCTCCGCACAATGCCGCTGATCTCACCCTCGGAGAGCCTAAAAACAGCATCTACATCCGATGGGCTGATTCCAAAGGACTGGTGAAGGACGGCCTGCTGAACAAAACCCAGATCGCCCCCCTGTTCCACATCGAATCCCTGGGAGCTGGCATGGACGACCTGAGTAAAATCGCCTCCATCCCTCAAATCCGCAAGGGCGGCTTCGGCTTCCTTTTCTGAAGAGACGGCGATGTGGCTCAAACGGGCGACCATTTCATCAGGCAAATCCTCCCTCAGCAGGATCCGTCCAACAGTGGTATCGATGCGTTGCCCCTCAATACGAACGACGATCCGGGCATGAAGATCCACCCGACCCGCATCATAGGCGGTTCGGACTTCGTCCGGATTGGCAAACACCTTGCCTTCGCCTTTTGCTCCCACCATGTCTCGCGTCATATAGTAAATGCCCAGAACAATGTCCTGCGTGGGAACAATGATAGGATCTCCATGGGCCGGCGAAAGGATGTTGTTCGAGGACAACATCAGGACTCTCGCCTCAATCTGGGCCTCTATGGAAAGCGGCACATGCACCGCCATTTGATCTCCGTCAAAGTCTGCATTAAAGGCGGTGCAAACCAACGGGTGGAGCTGAACAGCCTTGCCTTCGATAAGGATCGGTTCAAACGCCTGCATTCCGAGGCGATGCAGCGTCGGAGCACGATTCAGCAGAACCGGGTATTCCCTTACCACCTCATCCAGTGTATCCCAGACCTCGGGCGTCTCCTTTTCCACAAGTTTTTTGGCACTCTTTACGGTGGTGACCAAACCCTTTTCCTCAAGCCTGTAGAAAACAAACGGCTTGAACAGCTCCAACGCCATTTTCTTGGGAAGACCACACTGGTGAAGTCGCAAATCGGGCCCGATGACAATGACGGTTCGGCCTGAATAGTCAACCCGTTTGCCCAATAGATTCTGCCGAAAACGTCCTTGCTTTCCCCTAAGGGCATCACTCAACGACTTCAGCGGCCTCCGGTTTTGTCCCGTCACCACCCTGCCGTGCCGTCCATTGTCGAACAGAACGTCTGTAGATTCTTGAAGCATTCTTTTTTCATTGCGCACAATGATTTCGGGCGCTCGCAATTCTTGAAGCCGTTTTAGGCGGTTATTCCGATTAATGACCCGGCGATACAGATCGTTGAGATCCGACGTGGCAAAACGCCCCCCTTCCAACGGCACCAACGGCCTCAAATCCGGGGGCAACACGGGAATCACGTCCAGAATCATCCACTCGGGTCGGTTCCCGGAATTCCGGAATGCATCCACGATTTTGAGTTGTTTGGAAAGCTTTTTCCTTTTGGTCTCTGAACTCGTGCTCAGAATTTCAGCCCGCAACCGCTCGTATTCCTCGTTTAGATCCAGTTTTTGAAGCAAGGCCTTAATGGCTTCGGCGCCAATGCCGGCCTCAAAATTGTCTCCGAACTTCTCCCTTGCTTCTCGATAGCGTTCCTCTGACAGAAGCTGGCGCGGGGCAAGGCCCGTATCTTTCGGGTCAATAACAATGTGCGAATCAAAATAGAGAACCTTTTCCAAGTCTTTCATGGCCAAGTCGAGAAGATTGCCAATCTTGCTTGGAAGGCTTCTGAGAAACCAGATATGCGCCACCGGCGTGGCCAACTCAATGTGACCCATGCGCTCACGCCGCACTTTGGATTGGATAACTTCAACACCGCATTTCTCGCAAACGACACCGCGGTGCTTCATTCTTTTATATTTTCCGCAGTTACATTCATAGTCCTTGGTAGGACCAAAAATCTTGGCGCAAAACAGGCCATCTCGTTCCGGCTTAAAGGTCCTGTAATTGATGGTCTCGGGCTTCTTGATCTCGCCATGAGACCACTCCAGTATCTTTTCCGGAGACGCCAAGGATATGCGAATAGACGTATAATTTAGAGGATCCTTAGGTTTGGCAAAGAAACTGTATAGTTCTTCCAAGGTACTCTCCTTTTTTTTTAGGTTCCTTACTTGTCTTCAAAGAGTTCAATGTTCAAGCTCAACCCTTGCAGCTCGTTAACAAGCACATTGAAGGATTCAGGCACGCCGGCCTCGAGAACATTCTCGCCCTTGACGATCTTCTCGTACATTCTTGTTCTGCCGGCCATGTCATCGGACTTGACGGTCAGGAATTCCTGAAGCGCGTATGCGGCCCCGTAAGCCTCCATAGCCCAGACCTCCATCTCTCCCAATCGCTGACCCCCAAATTGGGCCTTGCCGCCCAAGGGTTGTTGGGTCACCAAAGAATAAGGACCGATGGAACGGGCATGGATCTTGTCGTCCACAAGATGGTGCAGCTTCAACATATACATGATGCCGACAGTGACGTTCGTGTCAAAAGCCTCTCCGGTACGGCCGTCATAGAGCACCGCCTGCCCCTTAACGGGAAAATCGGCCGACTCCAACAACGCCTTGATCTCATCTTCCTTGGCACCGTCAAAAACGGGGGTCGCCACATGTACGCCATGCTCCTGGTCTTTGGCATAAGCGAGCAGATCGTCTTCACTCAGAGTGTTAAAGCCGACCTGTTTGGAAGACGCCGGAAAAACCGATTGCAGCTTCGCTCTTAAGGCCTCGTGGTTTTCAGAGCGGACCAGCGCCTCTATCTGATCACCAAGCCCCTTGGCGGCCCAGCCGAGATGGGTTTCAAGAATTTGGCCCACGTTCATTCGAGAGGGAACGCCCAAGGGATTCAAAACAAAATCCACACAGGTGCCGTCTTCAAAATAGGGCATGTCCTCTTGCGGTAAAATCCGCGAGACCACGCCCTTGTTCCCATGTCTTCCGGCCATTTTGTCGCCCACCGACAATCGCCGTTTCATAGCCACATAGACCTTGACCATCTTGATAATCCCGGGTGGCAGCTCATCGCCCCGATCATAACGTTCCACCTGCCGGGCAAAGCGTTGCCGTACCCGGTCGCATTCGTGATCATAGCGTTGGACAATCTGGCTGACCTGGGCGGCCAAATCAGCGCTCTTCAGTTCAAAAGACGCCATATCGGAAACAGGAACCTTGGAAAGCGCGTTCAAGGAGATCTTGTCTCCTTTTTTGATGATGGTTGTCTTTCCTCTTTTAAAAGGCGCGGCACACACCTTATTGACAAGCAGGCCGGTGAGACTTTCTCTGGCTACCTCCTCAATAATGGCCAGTTCGTCGTCTCTGTCCTTTTCGAGGGCTTGTATCTCCTGCCTCTCAATGCTAAGGCCCCTTTCATCTTTCTCGACACCCCTTCTTGAAAAGACCTTGGCATCAATGACGATCCCGTTGATCCCGGGAGGCACGCGTAGGGACGAATCTTTCACATCCCCGGCCTTCTCTCCAAAAATAGCCCGGAGAAGCTTTTCCTCAGGTGAAAGTTGCGTCTCACCTTTTGGAGTTACTTTTCCTACAAGGATGTCCCCAGGCTGTACTTCAGCACCCAAACGAATAATACCGCTATCGTCCAAGTCCGCCAAAGCCTCTTCTCCAACATTGGGAATGTCACGAGTGATTTCTTCTTTGCCCAGTTTTGTGTCACGAGCCACCGTTTCAAATTCTTCGATGTGAATCGATGTAAACACGCTATCCCGAACGAGCCGTTCGCTGACCAGAATTGAGTCCTCGAAGTTGTACCCACCCCAGGGCATAAATGCTACCAGCACATTTTTCCCCAGCGCGAGCTCTCCTCCTTCCGTGGCCGGCCCATCGGCAATGATATCACCTTCATATACTATGTCGCCCTTTCTCACGATGGGACGATGATTGAAACAGGTGTTTTGGTTGGAGCGAGAAAACTTGGCCAAGTTGTAAATGGTTACCTGCTTTCCCGAACCATTTCCGTCTGTTTGGTGTTTCACCACAATACGAGTGGCATCCACGTCAACCACCTCTCCGTCCGCTTTAGCCACAACCGTAACCCCCGAATCCTTGGCAACCACCCTTTCAATGCCGGTTCCCACCAGCGGTGCGCTGCTCACCAGCAACGGCACGGCCTGCCGCTGCATATTGGAACCCATAAGAGCCCGGTTGGCATCATCATTTTCCAAAAAGGGAATCAATGATGCCGACACGCTGACCAATTGGTCCGGAGAGATGTCCATCAACTCGATGTCTTCCCGTCTGACCATGACGAATTCGCCTTCAACCCGGGCGGAAACCAGGGGTCTTATAAACCGCCCTTCGTCATCAAGCGGGGCATTGGCCTGAGCAATGGGATGATCTTTTTCCTCCAAAGCGCTCATAAACTTAACGATGTCGGTCACCTTGGCGTTTTCCACAACCCGGTATGGCGTTTCAACAAAGCCGAAGGCGTTGACCCTGGCGAAAGTACTCAACGATACGATAAGGCCGATGTTGGGTCCTTCCGGAGTCTCAATGGGGCAGATTCTGCCATAATGCGTAGGATGAACGTCCCGAACCTCAAACCCGGCCCGCTCCCTGGTAAGCCCTCCGGGACCCAAGGCACTCAAACGCCGTTTATGCGTCACTTCGGAAAGAGGATTGGTCTGGTCCATAAACTGAGAAAGCTGGCTCGTTCCGAAGAACTCCTTCACCACAGCGGAAACGGGCTTGGAGTTAATCAGGTCGTGGGGCATAAGGGTGTCAATTTCCTGCAGGCTCATCCGTTCCTTGATGGCTCGTTCCATCCGAACCAATCCGACACGGAACTGGTTTTCCAGAAGCTCTCCCACCGCCCGGACGCGCCTGTTGCCGAGATGATCAATGTCGTCACCCGGTCCTTGTTTGTCCTTCAGCTCGACCAAAGTCTTCGTAGTCCGCAACAGATCGTCTTTCATGAGCGTACGAACGTCTAACGGCACGTCTTGTCCCAGACGAATGTTCATCTTCAAACGGCCCACCTTGGACAGGTCGTAATGAGACGATCGGAAGAAAAGCTGATTGACCAGGTCACGCGCCACTTCCATAGTGGGTGGATTGCTCGGCCGCAGTCTTCTGTAAATCTCCAACAACCCATCCTCATGGGTTTCCACCTTGTCGAGAAGCAGGGTTTTCCTTATGGAATCGCTGGTCGTCACGTTGTCGATAAACAGGACGTCCACTTCTTCCACCTTGGCTTCCACAATCTTTTCAAAAACCTCTTCATCGATAATCTCATTATAACTCGCTATGACTTCTCCGGTTTGCGGATGCATCACGGAACGGGCCAAAACCTTGTTTTCAAGATCTTCAAACCCGATGGGAATCCGGCCTATGTTTGCCTTGACCATGGTACGCAAGGCCTTTTTGGTAAAACGCTGGCCCTTTTTGGCGATGACGTCCCCGGTCTCGGAATCTTTCACCGTCTTCGATGCCCTTTGGCCCTTGAGCAAATCTTCGTCAAAAACCTTGAAAAGGCGCTTGCCTTCAAAAATGATCTTTTCCGTATTATAAAAGTAGTCTAGGATCTCGTCTCCCGAATAACCAAAGGCTTTCAGGAGCAAGGTAACGGGAAACTTCCTTCGCCGGTCTATTCGAACATTGACCACGTCCTTGGGATCAACCTCCAAATCTATCCAGGAACCCCGGACCGGAATAATCCTCGCCGTATAAAGAACCTTCCCGCTGGAATGCGTCTTTCCCTTGTCGTGGTCAAAAAAGACACCCGGCGACCGGTGGAGCTGACTCACCACGACCCGTTCCGTTCCATTGATGATAAATGTTCCCCGGTCCGTCATAAGCGGAATCGTGCCAAAATAGATCTCTTGCTCCTTGATATCCCTTATGTTTTGGACCCCTGTCTCCTTGTCCGTTTCATAGATTACCAGTCGAACCGTGATACGAATGGGCACCTCATAAGCCATGCCTTTGTGAAGACATTCCTCCTCGTCATACTTGACCTCCCCAAAGGCATAAGAAACGAATTCGAGACAAGCCGCCCCCGTGAAGTCTCGGATTGGAAAAACGCTGTTAAAGGCGGCCTGAAGACCCGAATCCTCTCTTTTCTCCGGGACAACATCCTGTTGAAGGAAACGGGCATAGGACTCCCGTTGCATTTCGATCAAGTTTGGAAACCCAACAATCTTTGGAATGGATCCAAAATCTCTTCTCAGGCGTTTACTTGCCAAAGGCTTGCCTTGCATAGTGTCTCCTTAGTCTGGCTATTGGGAACAAACATCGGTCCCGCTCTGCGGGCCGGCTCTGCTGACTCCCGCATCCCGCAAAGAAGGGTAAACCGGAAAGGCGCCTAACGCGCCTCTCGTTTCGGTTTTTCTCGCAACCGGAAGCACGGGGAGCTTCCACGGAAAACAGACGGAACTCAAAGTTATTTGACTTCGACGGTAGCGCCGACCTCTTCGAGCTGTTTTTGAATATCGTCGGCTTCCTCTTTGGGCACACCTTCCTTCACCGGTTTGGGCGCCTCATCAACCAAGGCCTTGGCCTCTTTCAAACCCAGGCCGGTAATAGCGCGAATGGTCTTGATGACCTGAATCTTTTTATCTCCGATTTGGCTTAAAATAACATCGAACTCAGTTTTCTCTTCAACCGCACCGGCAGCGGCACCCGCGGCCGGCATGGCAGCCATGGCTACCGGCGCAGCGGCGGAAACACCGAATTTATCCTCCAGTTCCTTCACCAGCTCGGAAAGTTCAAGCACCGACATATTGGCAATAAACTCTATGACATCTTCTTTGGTAACGTTGGCCATCTTACTTGTCCTCCTCGTATATTCGTTTTCAGTTTTTCTTCTCTAGGCCGATTCCTTTTCGGCCTTAATGGCATTCAAAACCCCCAGCAAATTCCTGGGCACGGCACTGAGCACCGACACAAATGATCCGGCAGGCCCGTTGAATACGGAAAGCAGCTGTGACAACAGGATCTCCCGGGATGGAAGATCCGCCAGTCTTTTAATGCCTTCGGCATCAATAACCTTGCCTTCAAGGACTCCAATCTTGACCTCCAGCTTCTGGTTCTCCTTGCTGAACTTCACGAGAACCTTAGCCGGAGCGACGGGGTCTTCATAGCTCATGGCTACCGCAGAAGGCCCGACAAAATAATCCTTGAGAAGTGCCGCGTCTGTTCCGTCCGAAGCCCTGGACATAAGTGTGTTCTTCACGACTCGATACTCGACCGATGCTTCCCTGAGTTGCATTCGCAATGCATTCATGGCAGGCGTATCAAGCCCTCGGTAATCCGTAAGGACCAAAGCCTTGGCCTTGGAAAACCTCTCGTTAAGGGCCTTAACCGTTTCTTCCTTCTCTGATCGTTTCAAAAGTTTCTCCTCCCTCCTTTCTTATCTGCCAAGCATCCATAATAGCGGGATTGCATCGCCGTCAGCTTCCAAGCCATGACGAACAACCGAGGAGACAAGCTTTTTTTTGGACAACAGCAACTCGATTGTACTGATGACAAAAGATCTGTCTAGGCAGGCCCCAGACGATTTAAACACCCCGCTAGAAGGTATACCTGCGGTCTTTGACAGCGTATTTTTCCATATTTCCCAAGGTCGGACTACCTTGGATCTATTTTAGAATAGTCTTTACATAGGCAGGATCTATCTTAACCCCCGGCCCCATAGTCGCCGAAATGGAAATGCCTTTCAGGTAAGTGCCCTTGCTGCTTGCCGGTTTCATACGGATAATCGTATCGAGAAATGAGGCGATATTTTCCAAAAGCTTCTCAACGCCAAAGGATACCTTGCCGAGTGGAGCATGGACGATACCGGCTTTTTCAACCCTGAAATCGATCTTTCCCGCCTTGAGTTCCTTGACCGCCATTGCAACATCAAAGGTGACGGAACCCGTCTTGGCATTGGGCATCAACCCCCTGGGCCCAAGGACCTTGCCGATGCGCCCCACCGCGCCCATCATATCGGGGGTGGCGACGGCCTTGTCAAAATCCAACCAGCCGCCCTTAATCTTGTCGATAAGTTCATCGTTGCCCACAAAATCCGCCCCTGCATCTTGAGCCTCTTTTTCTTTCTCGCCTCTTGCAAAGACCAATACCCTGACTTCTTTGCCCGTACCATTGGGCAACATGACCGAGCCTCGCACCATCTGATCTGCGTGCCTCGGGTCGACCCCGAGTCTCACAGCCACATCAACGGTCTCATCAAACTTCGCATAGGAGGAATCCAAGGCAATTTGAAACGCCTCTCTAAAGTCATAGCTTTTATTGCGGGCTACTCCCTGTGACACTTCAACATATCTCTTTCCGCGTTTTCCCATCGTGAATCCTCAAACCCCTTTCGCCGTCATACTACTTCAATGCCCATGCTCCGAGCTGTGCCCGCAATAATCCTGCAGGCATTTTCCAAATCATTGGCATTCAGATCAACCATCTTTGTCTTGGCAATCTCTTCCACCTGCAAGCGGGTCACCTTGCCCACCTTTTCCATTTTCGGATTCCCGGAGCCCTTGGCAATCTTCGCCGCCTTCTTGAGCAAGACCGCCGCGGGAGGCGTTTTGGTGACAAAAGAAAACGAACGGTCCTGATAAACCGTAATCACCACCGGAATGATCATTCCCTCTTGACCGGAAGTTTTTGCATTGAATGCTTTACAAAACTCCATAATATTGACCCCGTGTTGGCCCAAAGCCGGGCCGATGGGAGGGGATGGATTGGCTTGTCCGGCCGCAACCTGCAATTTTATCGAACCTATCTCTTTTTTTGCCATACCGATAAACTCCTAGTATCTTTTTGCCGCTTGGCTTATTCGACTTATCCAGAAAAACGCCTGCCCGTTTCGAATTTTTGAAACCGAAAAGTCAAAAGACGCCTTGTGTTGGCACTGTCGGCTTTGAACTTTCCATTTTCAGTTCCGGACATCTCCTGCCTAGACTTTTGCCACCTGCACAAACTCCAACTCCACAGGTGTCGGACGACCGAAAATGCTGACCAGAACCCTGATTTTGCCCTTGTCCGGTCTGACCTCCTCCACCGTTCCGGTAAAATTCGTAAAGGGACCGTCGATGACGCGCACGTCATCCCCTGTTTCAAACGAAAATTTCGGCTGGGGCTTTTGCTTCCCGGCTTCCACCTGGTTCATGATCCTTTCGGCCTCCTCATCGCTAAGGGGCGAAGGGGTGTCTCTGCCACCCAGGAAACCGGTCACTTTCGGCGTGTCTTTGACGATGTGCCACGTCTCTTCGGTCAGTTCCATTTGAACCAAGATGTACCCCGGGTAGAATTTCCTTGAGGAAGTCTTTCTCTTGCCTTTAACCAACTCAACGACCTGTTCCGTGGGTATTAATATCTTGCCGAATTTTTCCCCATAACCGGAAGAAGCTATTGCCTCTTCCAGGGAGATTTTCACCTTGTTTTCATAGCCAGAATAGGTGTGAACCACATACCATTTTAAAGCCACGCTCTATCCCCGTTCTCTTCTAGTGAAGTACCATTCGTATCAACGAAGAAAGGCCTACGTCGACCAATCCTAAGAAGGCGGACACGATCATGACCAATATGATCACGACAACCGTAGAAGCCATGGCGTCTTTTTTAGAAGGCCAGGTTACCTTCTTCAGTTCAACCTTCACCTCCCCAAGAAACTGGACCGCCTTTGTCCAGATCGCCGGCCCGCTTCTACGTCCCGTGGGTTTGATGGCCTTGGGAAATTCTTTTTTTGGTATCGGTTTCGGCTCGGCGCTTCCCAGCGCCGCTTCACCCGCAACCGCTTCGCTTTGCCGAGCAACAGCCTGTTCGTCATGTATATTATCAGCCTTTTTGCGTCCCTTTTTCTTGGGCGCAGTAGGCCTTTTCCGCTTAAGACGTCCCATAGGTTTCCTTCTTTTGTCCGGCCCCGGATCCGCCAAACCCCGCCGGCCCCGCGGCAACCGCACTCATGGCAGGCCAGGAGGGATTCGAACCCCCATCACCCGGATTTGGAGTCCGGTGCTCTAACCGTTAGAGCTACTGGCCTGTATACATGTATGTAGGGCGGACCGCCGGCTGTCGGCCTCTCTTCATGATGAGACCGGCTTTAACAGCAGTTGCCGGACTCGCTACTTGGTCTCCTTGTGCAGGGTGTGCATCCGACAAAACCTGCAATATTTCTTGAAAGCCAACTTGCCTTGGGTTGTTCTTTTGTTTTTTGTGGTCGTGTAGTTCCGGCGTTTGCACTCGCCGCAAGCCAATGTAACGATGATCCTCACAGCACCCCCCCTACTCCAGAATCTCGGCGATAACGCCGGCGCCTACCGTGCGACCGCCCTCGCGAACGGCGAATCTGAGTTCCTTTTCCATGGCAATGGGCGTAATCAA
>CAYSGJ010000065.1:0-3360 GCA_964430705.1 uncultured Desulfobacterales bacterium
CGGCATGGCCCATCCTTTCCGCGCTCTCGATGTGGCGATTATGAACGGCGGCCTGCTCGGCAGACAGTACTACCCGAAGGGACCGGAGATCAGAATTGATGATGGACACCTCGGCGTCTGGGTTTTGAGCATGAAGACCATATGGGATTACCCCCGATACATGCTGGGCGTTGCCACAGGCTCTGCTGATCATCCTGATGCTCATTTCATCAGTGCGAAGAAGACCGTGAGCATTCGAAGCCGTGCGCCACTGCCGGTCCAGGCTGACGGAGACATCATCGGGACAACGCCTTTCAATGTTGATGTGCTGCCGGGCGCGATAACGGTGCTTGCGCCATGAAGGCGTCGGCATGTGCAGCAAGATGCCGCGATGAATTCATGGTAGGGTTATACCCCATAGCCATGAATCATGACTGCGCATAGTATTCTCATAGATAAAGAACAAGGCACAAAAATAACACAATGATTCAGGAGGTGTGGCATGGGAATTATCAGCAGGCTCGCGATGTGGGGACTCGGGCTTCTGGCTGTCGTTGCTGTAGCTCCTTAATTTTCGTTTCTTTGAGTAAATGAGTCAAACAAATTTACGTAAGTTGTTTGATTATGTCGTCGCTTGGGTTATGTGTGTTCAGATGTTCAGGTGTTCAGCGTTCAGGAAAAACTCTGCGTTTCAGCAAAAGCGCTGAATTGTGATTGCAAACATGTTTACTACACAAGCGTTCGATCGCAATCAAGCGATTTATGCATGTTAAACGGGCGAATGGCATTCATGCAGCTTTTAGCAGGGCGATCAGATCGTTGAAGGACTTGGTGGTTCGACGATACTGGGCTTGGAGTGTTGAATTTGGTTTCAGCGCCGACTTTACGGGGCGCTCAAACAGGCTGCCTGCGATGGGACGAAGGATACGGTTACGCACAATTACCAGCATGGCGACGGCTTTGCGTCCATAGTCGGAGAGCGCATAAACATAGCGATTGTCAGGCCGTTCGATCAGGCCGTGAGCCCTGAGTTTGCGCAGATCGTAAGCAAGCTGGCTGCGAGTATATTGATTGGGGGAGAGTTGGTGTGCCTCCAGGATAGCCTGATGGATTTGAGCGGCAGAGAGACCGCGTAATTGGGATGAGCTGTGCATCAACACCTCCAGCATCCGTATGATGCGATCATTTTCAAGACGTATGCCGGCCATGCGTTGGCTCTTGATCCGGCAAGGTTGAGCCAGTTTTTCAAGTAATGGATGATCCAATTCCACATTGAGGTTTTCGGCTTGCGTGTCGGCAAAGCGATTGTTCACCGCTTGAAGTTTCCGGGCTACCGCCGGAAGATATTCCATACTTTTCTTCTGGTGAAACTCTTTGAGGTTGTTCGAGCAGGTTTCAATTCGCAGAAACGTATTGTCTTTTTCATACTGCTTGACGAAAGCGTTTTTCGAGTAGGCACGCAGAACGTGATGTCCATGATTCATTTGGTCGAGCACAACCTGATGCTTGCCTTTTGTGCGCTTGGTGATGCGCCATCCAAAAATGTTGGCTATACGATGAGTGGTAATCCGGGCCAATCCCAGATCACAAGAGCGCTCGAAGATGGAATGAATCGGGTGATTGCGTTTAAACACGATATTGTGAGCGTATTCCACCTGGTTGATGTAATAATAGCGGCGCAGATCCATGCCAGCGCGTTCGTGTTGAGCGAACTTTGGGCCCAGCGTGAAAGTCCAATAGTCGAGTCGCTCTTGAATCCTCCGCGGATCGATGCGATCGGCAGCGGCTTGTAACGCATCAGGATTGGATACGGAAACAAAGGCGTTTTCCTTCGCTCGGAAATCAATACTTTCCTCCGAAAGCATGGGGGCAATAATGTCATGCCCATTGAGATAATACGTGGCGTAGAACGGAAGGAAAGCGCCGATACGCATCGAAAATGGGCCGAGCGCTTTATCGATGATGTAGAAGTACAAATGCGTATAGCGGGAGCGTTGGGCGGCAACGATACGCCAATTCGGATCTGTGACCGGAAACTTCGGCTTGACGATTCGAAAGCTCGGTCCTTGTTCCATACTCTTAAGCACGTAATAGACACCTGTTTTGTGTTGCCGTTGCCTGCGCATGCGCAAGGAAGCAAGATCATCCTTCTTGCGAACATCCTTTTCCGCCCAGGCGACGGGTATTTCATGGTTTTTGGCATAGGCGTTCACCCAGCCGAGATATTGATCGGTTCGTTGTCTGAGCGTTTCCTTGCTAATGCACTCGACCTGCTTTATCGTTCGGAAAAAATACACGATGTTTTCAGGACGAGACAACGCGGAAAGGTAACCGCGTATTACGATGCGATCAAAAGAATGATATGTAAAACGAATTGAACGTCCGAATAGTCGTATCAGTTTTTCCATCGTTTTTTCCTTTTTCAGAGCCCTGTCATTTTATATTACGATGTCATTGTTAGCCGAGGGTCCGATGGATGCAACAGTATAAAGAAGGAGATGGTATGGCAAAGACATATATGGATGTTGAAGATTTGGATGTTTATCAACGGCTCTGCAAACTGCATATAGAAGTCTGCGACTTAAGCCATGGCTGGCCACAGGAAGAACGTTACGAACTCGGATCGCAAATTCGCCGATCATCAAACAGCTCGCCGGCGCAATTAGCCGAGAAGCATGATGACCGTCATGTTCGGAACAAGATCGAAGGAGTCAACCGTAGTCGCGGGGAAGCTGCGGAAACGATTCACCACCTGTTTGTTGCGAAGCTCAAGGGCTACGCCGATCCTTCTACCTACAATGCCTATCGAAGCCGTTACAAGGAGTGCATTAAAATGCTTAATGGACTTGAGAAATCGTTGGAAAAACATATCCCGGAGAACGAACGGCGATGGCCGCCTGAACGCTGAACATCTGAACACCTGAACACAGGCAATGCAAAAAAAGCTCAATAATTTTACCAACACAGCTTTACACCAAAACGAATTTCAAATACATTTGGCTAGGCTTAAGATGCCATGTGATCTCTGAACCCAAAGTATCAGGAGGCGCTGAATGGAAATGTAAAGGAGGGGGTCCAATAGGAGAGTATGGTGGCACTCATAGCGCTATCATTGATCGAGTGAAAGCTGAGTGGGAATTGGAAGGAACCGTAGATTGTTGTTGTTCGTTTTTTATCTTTTGGGAAAGAGAAAGAACAAAAACGGTCTATAAAACCCATAAAGCAACCCGCAGGATCAGACCAACACACCAAGAGATCATAGCTTGGGCGCCAGTAGGGAATCCGCCATTAAGCATCCCCAATCCCAAATCGATTGCCAAGGCTGTTGGCGAGTTGATTGCCGGAGTCACAAGTGCCAATCTAGGCGATTTTGGCTTATAT
>CAYSGJ010000066.1:0-10035 GCA_964430705.1 uncultured Desulfobacterales bacterium
AGCCCTTTATTCAGGATGTGGACGACAGCATGCTTGCCACTCATTAACGGCTGGTCTTTGTGCCGGACAGGGCCAAGGCCGGGCTGCACGGCATCAGCACCCGGCAGATGCTGCACACACTCAGCCTTGCGGTTGGCGGGGGAACCGTGGCGGCCGTTCAGTCCCCCCACGAACGCCAGACCCTGCCGGTGCGGCTGATTCTGCCCCGGGGGTTGCGGTCTTCGGTGGCGGACCTGGAAGCCCTGTACGTGCGCAGCCAGGACGGTGCCATGATTCCCCTGGCCGAGCTGGGGCGCTTTGTGCGGGAGAGCGAACCGGAGCCCATCCAGCACAAGAATTTGCGGCGTGTGGTGTACGTACTTGCGGAAACCGTGGGCGTGCCCCCGGCCGAAGCTGTCCTGGATTTGCAGGCCGCGCTGCGCGACAATTCTCTGGCCGCCGGGGTGCAGGCGCAATGGAATGGAGAAGGGGAATGGAAAATCACCGTGGATGTGTTCCGGGATCTGGGACTGGCCTTTGCCGCGGCCATGATCGGCATCTATCTGCTGCTGGTGGTCCAGACCACGTCCCTGGCCTTGCCGTTGCTGATCATGACGGCCATCCCGCTGACATTGATGGGCATCATGCCCGGGTTCTGGCTGCTGAATCTGCTGACCGGAAGGGAAGTCGACGGTTTCGCGGACCCGGTGTTTTTCACGGCCACGGCCATGATCGGGATGATTGCCCTGGGCGGCATCGTGATCCGCAATTCCCTGGTGCTCATTGATTTTATTCGCGCCGCGGCGGCCAAAGGCCAGGACATCCGCGAGGCGGTGCTGCAAAGCGGGGCCATCCGGCTGCAACCCATCGTGCTCACCGCGCTGACCACGGCTCTGGGAGTCTGGCCCATCACCCTGGACCCGATCTTTTCCGGTCTGGCCTGGGCCCTGATTTTCGGGCTGCTCGCCTCCACGCTCTTCACGCTGGTGCTCATCCCCGTGGCCTATTACGCCCTGTTCGCACCCCGGGCAAAGGGATGACCAAAAAAAAGAAAACCCGGTCATGCTGACCGGGTTTCTTATGTTTTTCGTGGTGGGCGGTCGGGGATTTGAACCCCGGACTTCCACCGTGTGAAGATGGCACTCTCACCGCTGAGTTAACCGCCCTTGCTGCCTAAACAACACCCATCACATAGGGAATGGGGGGGACAAAGTCAAGCGTTTTTCTCTGATGGATTCCCGCCGGCGCCGGCAGGTATGCCGGTAAATAGGCTATTTCTTAAACACCTTTGCAAATAGCCAGATGACGATGGCCGTAAAGAACGGCAAAGCGAAGTACACAGGTCCCAGAAATTGTGGGACAAAATCGGCCAGTCCAACCCACAGTGCGATTAACAGGCTTATGGCGATGATCCAGACAATAGTGAACATAATATAAAGAATGTCACACAAATCCAACACGATCAATGAATTAATGGGTTTGTTGTGACCGGCAGGGTTTTTTCAACGGCGTGGCACTAAGTGGGGCAATCCGGAGTCGAAGAAAAGAATCGCTCCGACCCCGGGTTGCTCCTATATGAAAGAAGGAGGAAAGAGGGGTTGGGGGGTGAGGCGTTGTCGGAGAAGACACCCCCCAACCTCTGACGACAATATAGCCCGGCGATGTGGGGAAATTTTGTACGAAATGTGGCGATGTTGTGTTTTGATTCTATTGGAAACCGTGGCAATAGAAAATGTCCCCCCGTCCCTTCTTTTGGGAAACGGGGAATCCGTCGGACGCAGGTGAACGAGAAAGCCGGGACCTGGACGTTCCATTTTTTATTGGATTTCAGCGGATTGTCCATAAGCATACGGCGGCATCGGGACTAAACGGTTTCAACCCGGCGATTTTTGTCCTTGCCGATTGGTGCGTTCTGTCCGGTAGAGCATTTTTGCAGACTGTCCAGCTCCCGGGCTGTCAAACGACGGTAAGCGCCCGGTTTTAGACCGGTCAAACGAATCGGACCGTACCTGGTTCGCTTCAACTTGCTGACGGGGTGTCCGACGGCGGCACACATACGCCGAATCTGTCTGTTTCTACCCTCTTTGATCGTAATTTCCAGCCACGTGTTTTTGCCCGTGGTACTTATTTTGTGGACTTTGGCCGGGGCCGTCCGCCGGCCGGCCAGCATGACCCCTGATCGCAGATGCGCCAACGTGCGGGCTGTGGGAATTCCCCTGACCTTGGTTCGATAGGTCTTCAGCACACCGAAACGAGGGTGCTGCAGGTGATGGGCCAACTCCCCGTCATTGGTAAGCAAAAGCAGGCCTTCCGTGTGGAAGTCCAGCCTGCCTATTGGGAAGAGCCGGACCTTGAGAGGCGCAACGAGCTGTATGGCGGTGGGACGGTTTTGGGGATCATGAGCAGTGGTAACGACGCCCTTGGGTTTATTCAGGGCAACCGTAATCTTGGATACGGTTTGGCGGACAGGCCGGCCGTCAACGCGGATGGTGTCTTTTTCTCTGATAACATGGGTGCCGGGCTTGAGAACCACCTTGTCGTTTACAGTGACCCGGCCTTCAGAAATCCATTTTTCCGCCTGACGTCTGGAGGCGATGCCGGCCCTGGCAAGGACTACGTGGAGTCGTTCGGCCATGCTTCTCCCAGGTCCTGAAGGTCTTTTAAGGTAGGCAGGTTATTCAGGTCTTTCAAGTCAAACATTTCCAGGAACCGCTTGCTGGTCCCATAGACCATGGGCCGGCCGGGTAAATCCCTGCGTCCCATCACGCGAATGATACCGCGTTCCAAAAGGGTGCGGATGGTGCCTCCGCAGTCGACCCCTCGCAAGTGTTCGATGTCGCTTCTCAGCACCGGTTGCTTGTAGGCTATGACGGCAAGGGTTTCCATGGCGGCACGACTCAGCCGGGAAGGCTTGGATTGTTTCACCCGCCTGGCCCATTGTTTATATTCAGGCCGGGTCCGCAGTTGAAATCCGCCGGCCACTTCGCTTAAGTAAAACCCTCGTTTCTGAGAATGATATTCTTCCGCCAGCGTGGAAAGGACCGCCTGGATGGATTTTCGATCCGCCGTTTCAAGGATGGACCGGATGTGGTCAACGGTCAGCGGTACGTCGGAAACGAAAAGCATACTCTCGATAATGGATTTAAGATTATCCGATTTAAGATTATCCATGGAAAATTCTGATAATTCCGGTCTGTCTGTGCTGCATGAGCCGAATAAGTTGGGATTTTGCCATTTCCAGAACCGCCAAAAAGGTTACAATGATCTGACTTTTTGTGAGCTGACCTTCAAACAGGGCTTCAAATGTGACTGAATCCTTGCCGTCCAAGAGATCTGCGATTTCGGAGATCCTACTTTTCACCGAGATCTTGTCAACCGTTATGTGGAGAAATTCCTCCGCCGAGACCCGTTTTACGATCCTCTTAAAGGCATCAATAAGTTCAAAAAGGCTGACCCGTACCAGGTCGCGGGAATCCTCCTCGGCCGGCTCAGTGACTTCGGCGGGTCCTCTGGCAAAGACGTCCCAATCGAGCTGATCTCTCAGTGCCAGGTCTTCCGCCGCATATTTCAACCGCAGGAATTCCTCCATAGGCCGCACGATATCCATCCGTGGATCTTCCGCCTCTTCGTCTTCATCCGGGGTGGGCAGGAGCATGCGCGACTTGATATGGGCCAATGTGGCCGCCATTACCAGGAAGTCTCCGGCCAAATCTATATTCATGATTTTCATCATTTTGATGGTGTCCATATACTGGTCCGCAATCAGGGCAATGGGAATGTCGTAGATGTCCACCTCGTTTTTCCTTACAAGATGGACAAGAAGATCCATGGGACCTTCGAAAATATCTCCCACGTGCACCTGATATGGGCGATGTTGATCTGCCTGTTCGCCTATTTGTTCAGCCATCTATATCTTCACCGCCGCCCGGACCTCTCCCATGGTTTTCCGGGCAACTTCTCCGGCCTTGCGATTGCCCGTTTCCATAATATCCGCCACCAGGTCGGGCTTTGTTTCATATTCGGCCCGTTTTTCTCTTACCGGCGCCAGGGCGTTGACAAGAAACGTTCCCATGCATTGTTTACATTCCACGCAGCCGATCTGTGCCTTACGACACTCGGCATTGATGCGCGTGACCGTATCTTCGTCCGAGTAAAGCTGATGAAATGTAAAAACGTTGCACACATCAGGATTTCCCGGATCGCTTCGTCGGGATCTTTGCGGATCGGTGATCATCCGGCTTACCTTGTTTGCGATGATGTCGGGAGGATCAGAAAGGAATATGGCGTTGTTGTAACTTTTGCTCATCTTTCGGCGGTCCAGCCCCAGGATCTTGGATGTTTGCGTTAAGATGGTTTCCGGGACCGGGAAGGTATCTCCGTAGAGGTGGTTGAAGCGCCGTGCGATTTCGCGGGTCAGTTCCACATGGGGAGCCTGATCGATCCCCACGGGCACGCCGTTGGCCTTATACATAATGATGTCGGCTGCTTGTAGCACCGGATACCCCAGAAATCCAAAAGTGGACAGGTCTTTATTTTGCAGTTGGGCGATTTGTTCTTTGTAAGTGGGGTTTCTCTCAAGCCACGGCAACGGTGTAATCATGGACAGGATTAAAAAAAGCTCGGCGTGTTCTTTTTCATAAGACTGGATAAAAAGCGTGCACTTTTCCGGTGAGAGGCCCACGCTCAGCCAGTCCAAAAAAACGCTGTGAATATTTCCTTTGATGGCGTCGGTGGTTTCATAATCTGTTGTCAGCGCATGCCAGTCGGCAATAAAAAAAAAGCATTCATAATCGTCTTGCATGCCTTTCCAGTTTGCCAGAGCCCCGTGAAGATTACCCAGATGCAATGGCCCGGTAGGGCGCATTCCGCTTAAAACCCGTTTTTTCCCCATCAAATATTCTCCTGTATCAACCTTTGGAAGGGCCGATCCATGGCTTGGAAAGTCCTGCGTATCCGTCGTGCAATTGCCGGGACCACGGCCCCTGACAACCCGGGCTTGCATCCGGGTGAAACGAAAACCGCCTGTTCAACCCGTTTGTAATGGATCAGCCGGTTGATCTGAGTAACAATAGTATGCCCTCGTTGCCCAGGAACAGGCGAAGGGCCGGACTTAAAAAAAATGAAATTACACTATTTAGGGTGCCTGTGAAAAGCAAAAAAAACAGGATGAGCATGCCATACCGTTCTATCCGGGCAAACGCATTGGCGTATCGGGCGGGCAAAACCATGGAAAGCACACGGCTGCCGTCAAGGGGGGGGATGGGAATACAGTTGAAAATTGCCAGGATGGTATTGATAAAAACGCTGAAGGCGAGAATCAGAAAAAAATCCAGAACAAAGCCTTGCAGCAGGGGGCTGACCCAAAGAAAGCGCATTTGCAGCAGCACCCGCGCCGCCAATCCGCAAAACAGGGCAAGAAGCAGGTTGGCGCTTACCCCTGCCAGGGATACCAGGACGGAATCTTTTCGGTAACGGCGAAGGTTCCGAAAATTCACAGGGACCGGTTTTGCGTAACCAAAAATGACAGGGGACCTAAAAAGAATAAGCATCAACGGCAGCACGATAGATCCCATCGGGTCCAAATGCTTAACAGGGTTCAACGTGAGGCGCCCGGCCCATTTTGCTGTCGGATCTCCCAGTCTGAAGGCCACCCAGCCATGGGCTACTTCGTGCAGGGTGATGGCGAAAAGCAATGTCCCGATTTGAATGACGAATATGTTGAGATTAAAACCGTGAAACATTATATGCTCCAATTTTTTTTAACGAAGCTTACCTCGTCATCGCGTGTCTTGACCTCCCCGTTCAGCCGGGCGTCAAGGAGCCTGTCCAGGATCTCTCGATATATGGGCCCCGGTTTCAGACCCATATTTTGAAGATCTCTGCCTTTCAGTATGGTGGTGACGGACCGCAGCCTGGTAAAGTAATGCGAGATTGCTTTTCTGACTTCTTCGCGGGTTGTGCTTGCCATCATATAGAGTAAGTGCTCCGTGGGTAAGTTCCGCAGTTTTCTAAAAAGAATACTATAGCGGAAATGTTCTTGAAATTCCATCCATTTCAGGCATTGATCCGCTTTAAATTTTTGTTCCACAAAGGCTTTTCGATACCGTTCATTGAGTTCAAGGCGGTCACAGCATTCGGCGACCACATTTTGGCTGAAAGAGCGCGCCAGGGCCAACAGGTAGACCATCCATTTTTCACAAGAGTCTTCCAGGAAAAGCAACTTGTGCCAAGTGAGGACCTTTTCCACGGAATTCAGGAGGTTTTCCAGCCCCGGGTTGTAGGCGATTTTGGGATGTATCATCCTGAGAAGCTTGAACTCATGCAGCCGTCTCAGGGCATTGACGGGTTTTTCCTCCGTCAAGATTAAACGTAGTTCCGCAAACAGTCTTTTGCCGCTTACTTCTTGAAAAAAACCCATCTTGACGGCGTTTTCAATCAACCCTGAGGTGAGCTTTGCGATTTTGAATCCAAATCGCTGTTCAAATCGAATGGCGCGAAAAACCCTCGTGGGATCTTCCACAAAACTCAGGTTATGCAGCACGCGGATAACGTTTCTTTTCAGGTCGCGCTGTCCGCCGAAAAAATCGATAAGGGTTCCGAAGTGGTCAGGGTTCAGTTTGATGGCCAGGGTATTGATGGTAAAGTCACGTCGGTAGAGATCGAATTTTATGGAACCCATTTCCACGGTGGGCATGGCTGCGGGCGAGCGATAGTATTCAAGTCTGGCGGTAGCTACATCGATTTTCTTGTTATTTTGAAGAACCACCACGGCGGTTCCAAACTTTTCATGGGCTTTCATGCGTCCATCCAGCTTTTTTGAAAGGGCTTTGGCGAATTGGATGCCGTCCCCTTCGATGACGACGTCGATATCGAAATTCTCCTGATACAACAGAATATCACGCACAAAGCCGCCCACAGCGTAAGCGTGGTATCCCAGGGACTCGGCTACCTCGCCAATGGTAGCGAGCAGGGCCACAACGTCTTCGGGAAGCCGTTCTTTCATGAAGTTTGCGATATTTTTTTGACGCACGGGGGCTTGTCTGTCTTTGACTTCCTCCATGGAATCCGGGACCCGCACGGTGTTGTTTACCAGGACATTGAGCAAGTCTGTTCTGGTAATCACCCCGACAACGGCTTCGTCCCTGATTACCGGAAGCAATCTCTGTTTGTTTTCGATGATCTTCTCCTGGATTTCCGCCAGGGGCGCTTCCGGATGGACCGTGCTAAATTCGGTGGTCATGTATTCGCAAACGGGCACATGATCCAGCTTGTGGTGGATTCCTTTCTCGATGACCTGTCTTGAGATGAGACCTGCCGGCCTATTTGATTCCGAGACAACCAGGACATTCACATTATATCTCGTGAGTATGTCGTTGGCTTTTTGGAGTGTTACCTTCGGCCCCACTTGAATCACCGGAGAGGACATGAGGTCTTTCGCGGATCTGTTGGGATTGATCCGTTGGGTCAAAACGCGGAAGAGTTGTTCTTGCACCTGACTCAGGGGTTGGCCTTTGATGGTGGCTGCGGCGGCCGACGCATGACCGCCGCCGCCGAAATCCATGGCGACTTCTCCGACATCGACCTCCGCCAGCCGGCTTCGTGCTACCATGTAGACCCTGTTTTCCATGTTGGCCAGAGCAAAGATCACGTCCAGATTCTCCATGTCTCTGAATTTATGGACGAGCAGAGCAAAGTCGGCTACGTACTCTTCGGTGGAAACGCTCGTCACCACGATATCGATGCCGTTGATCGTATGATAACCGGCGCTTTGGATCATCTCGTTGAGCAGACTGACTTGTTCCGGACTCATCTCCCGGACGATCATATTGGATATGACGTTGAGGTTGGCGCCTTGGGACAGAAGATATGCTGCGGCCAGGTAATCATCTTCCGTGGTTGATGAAAACGTGAAAGACCCGGTATCTTCGTACAGCCCCAGGGCCATGATGGTGGCTTCTTCCGGCGTGATGGGTATGTCTTTTTCTCTCAGGAGCTTGGTCATGATGGTTACCGAGGCCCCGGTCGTTTCTGCAATCTCAAAAGTGCCGGTGATGTCGTCCGGCATAGCGGGGTGGTGGTCATAGATATGGATTTCTACATCGGGCCGACCGACAAGATTCGCGAATATGCCGATGCGGCCTGCCTGGCGCGTATCCACGAGGACGAGGCGTTTTACCGAATCCAGGTCAACATCTTTCACCTTGACGATGTTGTACATGTAGGCCATTGATTTTACAAAAAAATCCCTCAGGTTTTTCTCTTTAGACCCTGGAAAGACCACGAGGGCATCCGGGTAGAGCTTTTTGGCTGCCAGTACGGAGGCAAAGGCATCAAAGTCCGCATTGATGTGGGTTGTGATGACGGTGAGACCGTCCGATGCGTTGTCAGGTGGTTTTGGCGGCATGCAATACCTGTTCTCCGGGCTTAGCCCGACGCCTGGCCCTCTGGACGCGGATCTTACCTTCCGGCGGGTTCAATTCATCGCCCCGGCCATGGGTTCATCGCGTCAATCTCTTGTGGGCGGCCACGATCAGTTCGGCAGCCTTGTCGATTTCCGCCTCTGTATTTTCCCGTCCGAGGGTGAATCGGATAGCGCCCCGGCCCATTTCCTTGGAGATGCCCATGGCGGCAAGGACATGGGAAAGACTGACGGACCGATCATGACAGGCGGCGCCCGTGGAAGCGCAAATGTCAGGCACGGCATCAAGAAGTGAGCCGCCATCAACGCCGGGCAGCGAGACGTTCAGGGTATTTGGCAGGCGCTCGCTGGGATGACCGTTTAAAACCAAACCCGGAATATCCTTCATGAGCCATTCGTGCAGACGGTTACGGAGCCCCTTGATCCGATCGGCATCGTTCGGCATCAGGGTTTGCGCCAAAGCACAGGCCCGTCCCAACGCCACGGCAAACATGACATTTTCCGTGCCCGCCCGACGGCCTGATTCCTGCCCGGCGCCATGCATGAAGGGTTCCATTTTCAACCCGTTTCTAATGAATAGCGCACCAATGCCTTTCGGCGCGTACATTTTATGGCCTGCCAGGGAGAGAAAGTCCACATGGTATGCGGAGACTTTTGCTTCGATTTTCCCAACAGACTGGGCCGCGTCGGTATGGAACAACACGTCGGCATTGCGTGCAATGTTGCCGATCTCTTCAATGGGCTGGATGGTGCCGGTCTCGTTGTTGGCATGCATGATTGAAATCAGGATAGTTGTCGGTTTGACGGCCTGTCGTACCGCTACAGGGTCCACCCGGCCGGCAGCGTCGACGGGCAGGAAGGTGATGTCGTAACCCTGACCCATCAAATACATGCATGGGTTGGTAACGGCGGGATGCTCAATAGCTGTCGTAATGATGTGTCGTCCCTTGTGTGCATTCGCGTGTGTCAACCCTTTTAGCACCATGTTGTTCGATTCGGTGCCTCCACTGGTGAAAACGATCTCCTGCGGGCGGCAGTCCAGCAGGCCGGCCACCTGGGCACGTGCTTCTTCCAAAGCTTGTTTAGCACTGTGCCCCAACGCGTGGTGGCTGCTCGGGTTGCCGAATTGATCGCCCATGTAAGGCGCCATCGCGTTTGCGACTTCAGGTGCTATGGGCGTGGTGGCGTTATGGTCCAGATAGATCATATAAAAGTTGCCGGTTGCCGGCTGTCAGTTATCAGCTGCCGGCTGTCGGTTGCCGGTTATCAGTTGCCGGTTGTTACGCATCACGCATCACGCCATTCGGCTCAAAAACAGGTTGTGATCGGTTTTTACGTTCTCGCCCGTTACTTTTTCCCCTTCGCAGTCTTTTTCTTTTTGGTGACTGCTTTCTTTTTTGAGGCAGCCTTTTCAGCCTGCGCCGCATGGGCGGCTGCGAGCCTGGCAATGGGTACACGGAACGGTGAACAACTCACATAATCCAGGCCGATCCTGTGGCAAAAGGCTACAGAACCGGGTTCTCCGCCATGTTCTCCGCAAATGCCTATCTTGAGGGTTTTTTTCGTTGAACGGCCTTTCGCTACCCCAATTTCCATCAATTGTCCAACGCCCGTCTGATCGATTGCCTGGAATGGAT
>CAYSGJ010000067.1:0-10731 GCA_964430705.1 uncultured Desulfobacterales bacterium
TTGTAATCCATAAATCGCTTTGCTCGTTTCAAACTTTCAAGATGTTGCAAAGATAGCTATTAGGTGTCAAATGCCAGCACATCGATAACCCTGACGAAACCCCAACCATGTATCCTGCATCCGGCTATGTCTTTCAACCAATGACTATTGACTGTCAACCAATGACCCTTAGGTTCACGTACACGTACACGCATCACGTACACCATATATTGTGGCATACCTGTTGTTAAAACACTACTGGACAGCCGGAAATGATTGTGATAAAAACCATCCCGTATGGCGGATAGACGGTTGCGGGTCTTCGTTTCCTTTAAAATGGCCAAGGCGTGGGTTTTTCCTTTGTATAAAAGCGAGCATGTAAACAGCATATGACACCGATGTCCGATTCCGAATTCATTCACCTCCATGTTCACACCCAGTACAGCCTTCTTGACGGCGCCATACGTATAGATCCCCTTCTCGATCGCGCCAAAACATTCCGGATGAACGCGCTGGCCATGACGGATCATGGCAGTATGTACGGTGTCCTTGAATTCTACGAGAAGGCATACAAGGCCGGCATCAAGCCGATTATCGGCTGCGAGTTCTATGTGGCGCCTAAAAGCCGTTTGGATAAGGATCCCCGACAAAAAGGGGGCTTGAATCACCTGATCTTGTTGGCGAAAAACATCAAAGGATACCGGAACCTATGCAAGTTGGTCTCCGCCGCCCACCTGGAAGGGTTTTACTACAAGCCTCGAATCGACAAACATATCCTGTCGGAGTGTCGCGAGGGGTTGATCGCGCAGAGCGCCTGTCTTCATGGAGAAATTCCCCGGCTGATTCAGGCCGGACGTCTGGACAAGGCGGCCGCAGCGGCCCAAGCCTACGAGGCCATGTTTGGAGAAGGAAATTTTTTCCTGGAAGTTCAAAACAACGGGATCGAGATCCAGGAAATGGTCAATCGGGCTCTTTTGGAAATGAGTCGGGACCTTTCGATACCCCTGGTGGCCACCAATGATTGCCACTATCTGAACCGGGAAGACGCCCGGGCCCATGATGTGCTGCTGTGCATCCAGACAGGCAAGACGGTCCAGGAGACCAAACGGCTTAAATTTCAGACCGATCAACTGTATTTCAAGTCTCCCGAGGAGATGAAGCGGGATTTTTCAGACTATCCGAATGCGCTTGCCAACACGGTTGACATCGCGCGACGGTGTAATCTGGAACTCGATCTAGCGTCCTATCATTTTCCCCGGTTTCGTTCCTCGCAGGACAAAAACGATACAAAAAACGGTTCAGAGGAAACAAAAGAAAGCCGACCTCCTGTGGACGTGGAGCGCCTTTTTGAGACCGAAGTCAAAAAGGGATGGGAAGAAAGGCTCGAAGAGATCCGCTCGAGAAACCTCGAGTTTTCCGAAGCGGATGCGCAAAGATACGACAATCGGCTTTCCCGGGAGCTGGCCGTCATCAAGGAAATGGGCTTCCCGGGCTATTTTTTGGTTGTGGCGGATTTTGTTCGATTTGCCAAGGCGCATGAGATTCCCGTAGGGCCGGGTCGCGGATCCGCCGCCGGCAGCCTCGTGGCCTATGCCCTGAAGATCACGGATCTGGACCCCATCGCCTACGGCCTGATCTTCGAGCGGTTTCTCAATCCGGCTCGAAAAAGTATGCCGGATATCGACGTGGACTTTTGCATTGAAGGCCGTGACGCGGTGTTCAAGTACCTTGTGGAAAACTACGGCGGTCCTGAATATGTCGCCCAGATCATCACGTTCGGCAAAATGCAGGCCAGGGCCGTCATCAGAGATGTGGGAAGGGCCCTGGACATTCCATTGAGAGAAGTGGACGCCATTGCCAAGTTGATTCCCGAAGTGCTGAACATCAGCCTGGACAACGCCCTGGACCGGGAGCCGAAACTCAAAAAGATGGCCGAAGAGGATCCCCGAGTCCAAGAACTCATCACCATTGCCAAAGCCTTGGAAGGGCTGCCAAGGCACGCGTCCACCCATGCGGCAGGCGCGGTGATTTCAGACCGGCCTCTTGTGGAGCATCTGCCTCTGACCAGGGGGAAAAAGGGCGAAGTGGTCACCCAGTTCGACATGAAGGCCATTGAAAAAATCGGCTTGATCAAATTTGATCTTCTGGGTCTGCGTAATCTTACGGTGATGAAACATGCCGGCCAAATTATTGCTGAGGCCGGTCGCGACGCTCCTGATCTGAGTCACCTGGATCTGACGGATCAAAAGACTTTTGCCCTGCTTGCATCGGCGCACACGACCGGGGTTTTTCAGCTCGAAAGTTCAGGCATGAAAGACCTTCTGCGACGTCTGAAGCCCGGATGTTTTGAAGACATCGTGGCCCTGGTGGCCCTTTACCGCCCGGGCCCGCTGGACAGCGGCATGCATGACGCCTTCGTGCAGCGGAAAAACGGCCTGGTTCCCGTAACCTACATGGTTCCCGAGCTCGAGCCGATCCTGAAAGATACCTACGGGGTTATTCTCTATCAGGAACAGGTTATGAATATCGCCGCAACGCTGGCGGACTATTCCATGGCCGAGGCCGACAATCTGCGCAAAGCCATGGGCAAGAAAATCGGCGTGCTGATGGCCCAAGAACGGGAACGCTTTTTGACCAGATCGAAGAAAAAGGGGGTTGATCCGAAAAAGGCCGAAGAAATTTTCGATCTTATGGAAAAGTTCGGTCGCTACGGTTTCAATAAGGCCCACAGTGCGGCCTATGCCATGATCGCGTTTCAGACGGCCTATTTGAAGGCCCATTTCCCCGTCGAGTTGATGGCAGCGATTCTCACCAGCGAGATGGGCTCAACAGAGAATGTGGTCAAGTATATTGCCGAATGTCGAGAGCAGGGCATCGACATTCTTCCGCCGGACATCAACGACAGCCACATGCGTTTTACAGTGGTTGACGGCGCTATCCGGTTTGGACTGGCGGCGGTGAAGAATGTGGGTGGAGGGGCGATTGAAGCCATCCTTGAGGCACGCAAAGAAGGCGGCCCGTTTGAATCGCTTTTTGACTTTTGCTCAAGGGTCGACCAAAGAAGGGTTAATCGCAGGGTCGTGGAAAGTCTGATCAAGTGCGGTGCTTTTGATTCGACAGGAGCAAAACGTTCTCAAATGACGGCTATGCTTGAGGAGGCGGCCGACATCGGCCAAAAAATCCAAAAGGATCGTCTCAACGGCCAGATTAGTCTTTTTGATATCATGTCGGAAAAAGGCGGTGATGTGATTTATCCGCCCCTTCCCGATATGGACGAGTGGCAGGACGGTGAAAAACTCCGTTGTGAAAAAGAAACGCTGGGTTTTTTTGTCACAGGCCACCCCCTGGCCGGACACGAGGCGGTGATCCGAAAGTTTGCCAACACGGACACCTTGACCCTGCGGGATCAAGGCGACGGCGCCGTCGTTCGCATCGGAGGTCTCATCAGGGATCTCAAGCATTACCAGGATAGAAAAGGCGAGCGGATGGCCTTTGTCACCTTGGAGGACTTGCACGGCTTTGTGGAAGTCATCCTCTTTTCTTCCGTCTATTCCGGCGTGTCTGATTTTGTGGAAAAAGACGCGGCCGTTTTTGTCGAAGGCCGGATTTCGAAAGACGAGCAATCCGCAAAAATATTGGCGGAGACCATCGTCCCTGTCGACAAGGTCGAGGAAACCTGGACGAGCAGCGTGAATCTGAATCTGGACGTAACGACCATGGACAAGGAAAAGCTTCAACAGTTGTACCGAATTCTTCAGCGGCACAAAGGGTCCAGCGGCGCCTATCTTCACCTCCGGATACCCGAACGTACAGAGACGGTCATTGCCTTGCCGGACCGGATCCGCCTGAAGGCCGGAAAGGCCCTGGCGGATGCCGTCAACCAGTTCCTGGGGTACGGTGCCGTGGAAACCGTTTGTACAAGACAATAACCGCGTGTCACGGTGATGGAAACATCTGTGGATCGTACCTATCGCAGCCTGGTGACGTCGAACGACAGGCTTCAGACCTTCCGGGTTGCGGTGAAGGAAACGGATCTGCTCATACGGGCCGAAAGCCCGCTGCTAAAAGAAGCGCGGGATCTCATTTTGAAGCATCGGCTGCCTCTTGAAAGGTATGCGCGGGACCATCCCGCATTTATTCGATCCTTTGCGCCATTGGCCGACGACAGGTTCGCTCCGGCGATCGTGCAGGCCATGATTCAGGCCGGGCGGAAAGCCGGGGTCGGTCCCATGGCGGCCGTTGCCGGCGCCGTGGCGGAAAGAGTGGGCAAAGACCTCCTGAACTACAGCCGGGAAGTTATTGTCGAAAACGGCGGGGATGTGTTTATCCGGTCATATTCTCCCGTGAACGTAGCCATTTTTGCAGGACCTTCACCGTTGACCTACAAGATCGGGGTGCGAATCCGTTGCAAGGATGCCCCCTTGGCCGTGTGCACTTCTTCCGGCACGGTGGGGCATTCCGTCAGTTTTGGAAAAGCGGATGCCGTGGTGGTGATCTCCGGTTCCACCCCGCTGGCGGATGCCGCCGCCACGTCCATCGCAAATGCCGTTTCTAAAAAGAGCACCGTGGGCGTCGGCATTGAAAAGGGGAAAAAGATCGACGGCGTGCTCGGAATCGTGGTGATCGTGGATGACAAGCTGGGATTGTGGGGAGAGGTGGACCTGGTCAAGATGTAGTTATTGTCTTCAATGATGAGAAATTTAGGTTATGCGGTTATCTGAAAAGTTCAAGTCGTGTTTCGGCCGGCCCAATGGGCATCGATCCTCCAGCCGGCCAAAACTCGGCGCCAAGGCCGCGTAAGAACGGCCGATGAATGGGAAAAACCATGACATCTGTTCACGGTACTTGCCGGGTGCGAACCTGATTGCGTTGCGGCCGTCCAAACTCGGCCTAGACGCCTCAAACACTTGCCCGGCTTACGACTCGATACCCATTGGGCCTCCTTTTCATATGAACTTGAGCTTTCCGAATAACCGCATTAGGTTATTGAAATCGCTATGTTGTCCATCAAAGAGCGCTTGTTTTTTGATGCAGCTCTGTTATAGTGTTTTCGAATGTCGCCGTTCGGCGCCGCAGGCATCTTGACATATTATTGATATATATTGATACGCATGTCTTTTTTCAATTCATGACGACACGGCTTTACAGTCCGTGATTTCCGACAGTAACATGAAAACGCTTTGGGCGCCTTGGCGCAGGGAGTATGTGCTGGGAGAAAAAGAGCAATCGTGCATTTTTTGTGTCGGGCGGTCGGAGCGTGGCGATCTGACATTGTCAAGGGGGACCCTTTCCATGGTCATGATGAACAGGTATCCGTACACAAACGGGCACCTGTTGGTGGCGCCCAACAAACACGTGGCAACCCTGGACCAACTCAGTGCCGATGAGATGGGTGATGTCGTCAAGACCCTCAGCAATGCTATCTGCATCCTTGAGGACGTGATGAAGCCCGATGGTTTCAACGTAGGATTAAATCTGGGCGAAGCGGCGGGTGCGGGCATTGAACAGCACCTCCATTTTCATGTTGTGCCCAGATGGTCCGGGGATACGAATGCCATGACGGTCTTGGGTGAGGTTCGTGTGATCTCCGAAGATCTGGCGTCGACCTACAACAGACTGAGACCGGCCTTTGCGGCCCTTGGGTAAGGCAATTGCAGTATAAGGAGAATGTCATATGAAAGGTGTTAAGCTGGTCCTTGTTTTGCTGGTCTGTGCTTTTTTGGTCATTGTCGTGGCGCAAAACCAAAACGTTTTCATGGATAAGAAGGCCTTGGAGATTGATCTTATCGTGTGGAAATATTCCACCCAGGCGATTCACCTTTCTCTTTACTTCTTGGGGTTTTTTCTTGTCGGATTGCTTATTGCCTATTTTTATGGATTGGGCGAACGGTTCAAAACAAAAAGAATTATCGCGAACCAGAATGAAACCATTCGAAAAGTAGAAGATGAGATAAAGGTCCTTAGAAGCCAACCGAGTGCACAACAGTCCAATGCCGAGCAACAAGAACAAGATACTTCCTCATCGGAAAAAGATGTTGCGTAAGGCTCGTTACGGGGGGCCGGAGAGTTTGTATGACCATGGCTAAAGCCACCCCGATGGTGCAACAGTATCTGAGTATCAAGAAGGACTACCCCGACGCTATCCTCTTTTTTCGGATGGGCGATTTCTACGAAATGTTTTTCGAGGACGCCGTTACGGCGTCCCGGATTTTGGACATCGCCCTGACATCCAGAAACAAGAAAGACGCTGAGCCTATCCCTATGTGTGGGGTGCCTCATCATGCCGCCCGGTCCTATCTGGCCCGGCTCATCGAGCATGGGTTGAAAGTCGCTATTTGCGAGCAGGTTGAGGATCCACAAAAGGCCCAGGGAATAGTCAAAAGAGAAGTGCTGCGCGTGGTAACGCCCGGGCTAGTGGTCGACACGGAAATTCTGGATGCCAAATCCAACAACTTTTTGGTGGCCCTGCAGGTGTGGAAGGGGCGTTACGGTCTTGCCTGCCTGGATATCTCCACCGGGGCTTTCAAAGTAACCGAATCCGACAACTGGGAGAAGGTCCTGGATGAGTGCCGGCGCATAGAGCCTCGGGAGGCGCTTTTGGCCGAAGCCCTGCGGCAGGATCCCCGAATCCGATCTCTTTTCGGCAGCCTTGATGAGAAATCGGTGAATTTTCTGGCCGATGAACGCTTTGAACCGGAGCCGGCAAGGCAAAGGCTGTTGAAGCAATTTAAAACCCATTCCCTGGAGGGGTTCGGATGCCATCAGTGGGAAGCGGGGATTCAAGCGGCCGGGGCCCTATTGTTTTATGTGGATGACGCGCACAAGGGTGAACTGGTCCACCTCACAGGCATTTCTTCGTACTCCCTTTCTGATTTTATGGTTGTCGACGATACCACCAAAAGGAATCTGGAGCTCTTCGAGACCCTGCGTACAGGGGCAAAACGGGGTTCACTTTTGAGTGTCATGGATCACACGGTGACTGCCATGGGGGCACGAAAGCTCCGCTCATGGCTGCAATATCCTCTCTTGGATTGCTCGCGCATCCAGCAACGACTCGATGCTGTGGAAGAAGCCAAAGACAACCTTGCGGTGAGAAGGGCGCTGACAAAGGTTCTGGCTGAGATTCATGACCTTGAACGCTTGAATGCCAAAATTGCCCTTGATGGATGCAATGCCAGGGATCTGGTTGCCTTAAAGACCTCCATTGAAAGGCTTCCCGAGGTGCGACAATGGGTAGAGCACTACACGACCGGGTGTTTTCACGACATCCTGCGGCAGTGGGATGATCTCGTTGAAACAGGGGGTCTTATCGACAATGCTATCTGTGATGAACCGCCGTTGACCCTCAGGGAAGGCGGCATTATCAAAAAGGGATACGATGACGGGCTTGACGAGTTGATTCAAATCAGTGAAGAAGGCAAGGATTGGATTGCTCGTCTGGAGAACAAGGAGCGCAAAGCCACTGGAATCAACTCCCTGAAGGTCGGTTACAACCGGGTCTTCGGGTATTATATTGAAATCTCTAAGGCCCACATGAAGTCCGTGCCGCCTCACTATGTGCGAAAACAGACATTGGTCAACGGAGAGCGTTACATTTCCGAGGATTTGAAGGCCTATGAGGCCAAGGTTCTCGGAGCCGAAGAAAAACGGGCCCAATTGGAATATGCGCTGTTTTGCAATGTGCGTAAAAAAATCGCCGAAGACAACAGGCGCATTGCCGCAATGGCCGATCTTTTATCGCAGGTGGACGTGATCGCGGCCCTGGCGGAGCTGGCCGACAGAAACGGCTACATAAAACCTGTTGTGCATGAAGGCGGCAGCCTGGTCCTTCGAGAAAGCCGGCATCCTGTTGTTGAAAAACTCATTACCGCAGAGCGTTTTGTCCCCAACACGATTGAAGTCGACGACGACGCGCGGCAGGTGCTTATTATTACCGGACCGAACATGGCCGGCAAATCAACGGTTCTTCGACAGGCCGCCCTGTTGGTGCTTATGGCACAGATGGGCTCTTTCGTGCCTGCTGAAGAGGCGTCCATCGGCATCGTAGATCGCATATTTACCCGCGTGGGTGCATCGGACAGCCTGGCCCACGGCCAGAGTACTTTCATGGTTGAAATGGAAGAAAGCGCCAACATTTTGAATAATGCTACAAAGAGGAGCTTGGTTGTTCTGGATGAGATCGGAAGGGGTACAAGCACATTTGACGGGCTTAGCATTGCTTGGGCCGTTGCCGAGTACCTGCACGACTGGAATGGACGCGGCATTAAGACGCTTTTTGCCACGCACTACCACGAACTCACCGATCTGGCCCTGACCAAGTCTCGGGTCGTCAACTGCAATGTGGCCGTGAAGGAATGGAATGACGAGATCATCTTTCTGCGAAAACTCGTGGAAGGAAGCACGAACAGAAGTTATGGAATCCAGGTGGCCCGACTGGCCGGTATTCCGGAAAAGGTTGTCAAAAGGGCCAAGGAGATACTAAAAAATATTGAAGCCGGAGAATTTGACGGTGTGGGAGTACCGAAAGTGGGTCGTTCAAACGACAGAAGGGCGCCGACCTCCGGCCTGCAGTTACCGCTTTTTCACACGTCCGACCATACGGTGATCGATACGCTGAAAAAGCTGGAACTGGAGACGATGACTCCCATAGACGCGTTGAACCAATTGGTCGCCCTGAAGAAACTGGTGTGATGCCAAGGACCGTAAACAGACGAAGAGGCGCGCTGGTTTTGATGTTGTTGGTGGCGGGGTGTGTGTTTTGCGCGGCGCCGGCGGCGGCGGACAACATGCAATACGAGTTCAGACGCGCCCAGGCAAATTATGAACGACTCCTGAAAAGTCCCAAAAAACAAAAATATCGGGATAACTGGCTCACCTGTATTTCCAAGTTCAAAGCCGTGTACGCGGTCCAGCCGAGCGGCAGGTGGGCCGACGATGCCCTGTTCATGGTGGGTTCTTTGTACGCGGGTTTGTATAAGCATTCCTTCCGTGAAAAAGACAAAATCGAGGCCGTCGATTACTACAACAGGCTGTTGAACCGTTTCCCAAAAACCCCTTACCGGACAAAGGCCGTGAAAGCCATCGCCGGGTTGAATGGCGCCGAGCGGAATCTGAACAACAAGACGGCGTCCAAGCCGGTTCCGGTAAAAAAAGGCGTGACAAAGAGCGGACGTCAATGGGAACGTGCCAAAGCGCAACCCGAGAAAAACGAGCAAAAGGCGGCCGGGGCGCCGTCGGCAAAGGTCGTCGATCTGCGGGTATGGTCAAATCCCGACTACACTCGGGTGGTGGTCGATGTCGATCAGGAAGTTGCTTATACATACCGATTGCTGAAAAAAGATCCATCCATCGGCACGCCCCCGCGTTTGTATGTGGACATGAGTCCGGCTCGATTGGGAGCCGGTGTGAAACCGGTCATTCCCATCGGCAACGATCTGTTGAGCGCCGCCCGGGCGGCGCAGTACCTGCCTGATACGGTCCGGGTGGTCATGGATATCAAATCCATTGACGATTTTAAGATATTCTCGTTGAACAATCCCTATCGTGTGGTTCTGGATGTAAACGGGATTTCAAAGGGGCGGCCTTCCCCGGCGGTATCCGGGCCGGAAATCGAAAAACCGGCGGGAAGCATCCCGGACGGTTTTCTGGCCAAACAACTGGCCCTTGGGGTGAGGCGGATCGTCATCGACCCGGGGCATGGCGGAAGGGATCCCGGCGCCCTGGGATACCACAAACATATCAGGGAAAAGCATGTCACATTGGAGGTTTCCAGACGACTGGCCGCGAAAATTCGCCGAGACCTCGGGGTGGAGGCGATACTGACCCGGGATAAAGACGTCTTTCTGTCACTGGAAGAACGCACCGCCATTGCCAATACCAAACAAGGCGACATCTTTATTTCGATCCATGCCAATGCAAACCGAAATAAAAACAGCCGTGGCATTGAAACCTATTTCTTGAACCTGGCCACGGACAACCATGCGATCATGGTTGCCGCCAGAGAAAATGCGACTTCGGCGAAAAACATCAGTGATCTGGAAACCATCTTGAACGACTTGATGAAAAACGCCAAGATAAACGAATCAAGCCGTCTGGCAAACCACGTTCAAAAAGCCATGGCAAAGAATATTCAAAAGACATACCCCGACGTGGTGGACCACGGGGTCAAACAGGCCCCGTTCTATGTGCTCTTGGGAGCCGAAATGCCCTGCATATTGGTTGAAATCGCTTTTATCTCAAATCCGGTGGAATGTGCCAGGCTCAATACCGCGGCATACCAGGAAGCCATTGCGGATGCTATTTTGGCGGGAATAAGAAGCTACGTGGAAGAAAACATCCCCACGGCCTTCCGGCAAAGCGACGGGGATCTGCAGGCTCTCCGCTAGCGGCCACGGCAATCCCCCTCCGTTCCCTAAAAAAAAGAGGATCATCTCCAAAAGAGTTATAGAGATTCTGAGGATTCAAGGGTTCGAGTGAAATGCGAAAGAATTACAAAGAGTTGAAGGTTTGGCAAAAGTCATACGAATGCTGTTTGACGATATATCGAATAACGGCACAATTTCCGGTTGAAGAAAGATACGGTTTAACCTCACAGATCAGAAGGTCTGCTGTGTCTATTCCATCGAATATAGCCAAGGATATGGAAAAAAGACAAAGGCGGATTATCTTCGGATGCTTTACATTTCTTACGGTTCGGTTTGTGAATTGGGGTTCATCCGGTTAAAGCATACTTGAGGGATAGCCGTGTGTGTC
>CAYSGJ010000068.1:0-12449 GCA_964430705.1 uncultured Desulfobacterales bacterium
TCGGCTACGCCGAACCCTTAACAACACAGCAGATGCAGCATACTCGGCTTTCCTGAAGGGTAAGAAACATGGACGTTTTTCTCCGTTCTCTGGATGTCATCAATAGTGAATTCGACAACATTGCTCAAAACGCGCTGAAACACTCATCAGTATTGCTTTTTAACTGATTCTGACATGTTTCTTATACAACGTTGGGGTAAAGATCCGGGACCATAAGGCTCGGATTTGGGCCGCCCACGGAAGGCACCTTCATCGTGATCACCGGCAAGTTGAAAGTTTCAAGGTGAACTAAAGTTGCGCAACGTTGCCTGTTCTATGATGGACCGAGCAAAGCGGTACGGAAAGCTCGGGCATTTTCAACTTTAGCTCAAATAGGGTTATATCTGGAACCTGGCCCACAAGAGCAGGATCGCATTGCACATGAAAAAAGGATTGCTGAAACAAGGAGGATTTGTTTTTGGTGTATTGCTCACCATTGGTTTTTCTTTGATTCCCTTTTTGTTGTTCGTATCATCGGCCTTCAAGACGCAAACGCAAGTAACCGCAATCCCTCCGGACCTCTGGCCTACTTTCTCCATGGAGTTTTTCCGTTCAGCGATTGTCCGATACGATATTCTGGGTTATCTTCTTAATTCTCTCATTGTAGCGGGCCTCACAACAATGGTAACTGTTTTCTTGGCCGCACTGGCCGGATATGCACTGGCAAGACTGCCTCGACATTGGGCACACGGCATTCTCATGTTGATCCTGGCTTGCGCCATGTTTCCACAGATCGCCATCGCCGGGCCCATCTGGCGATTGCTCCGAGTACTGGGATGGCTCAATACCTATCAAGGATTGATACTTCCATACGTGGCCCTTACGCTGCCCTTGGCCGTATGGATCTTGGCCCTGTTTTTTCGAGAAATGCCCAGAGAACTTGAAGCCGCGGCATTGGTGGATGGTTGCTCAAAACTCGGGGCACTGGTCAGGGTTATCGTCCCGCTGTCAACGCCGGGACTATTTACGGCGGCCATACTAACCTTCATCTACGCGTGGAACGAGTTTTTTCTTGCCCTGTTGATTGTCACCGACCCGGTCAGACAAACGATGCCCGTAGGGATCGCCCTTTTTCAAGGGGAGCATACAGTGCCCTGGGGTGAGATCGCCGCTGCCTCGCTTATCACAACAGCGCCGTTGGTTGTCATGGTTCTGCTTTTCCAGCGCCATATTGTCAGCGGTCTGTCTGCAGGCGCCATCAAAGGATAATACGTTCATGGCCTCTCTAACGTTGAAAAATATCGGCAAGCGGTTTGGAGATATTGTCGCATTATCGGACATTGACCTTCACATAGAAAACGGCGAATTTTGTGTGTTGCTGGGTCCCTCAGGCTGTGGAAAAAGTACGCTTCTGCATATAGTGGCCGGCCTCGAACGCCAGGACCAGGGTTCTATCTCGCTGGACGAAAAAATTGTGGATGAACTGGCGCCGCGAGAACGCGATGTCGCCATGGTTTTTCAGAGCTATGCCCTTTATCCTCACATGACTGTATCTAAAAATCTCGGTTTCGCCCTACGAATGCGAGGCATGTCCAAAACCGAAACACGGCACAGGGTACAAGAAACGGCCCGTCTTCTTGAAATTGAAAATCTCTTGACGCGAAAACCCAGCCAACTTTCCGGTGGACAGCGGCAACGGGTGGCCATGGGCAGGGCGCTTGTACGTCGCCCCAGACTTTTTCTCCTTGACGAACCCTTGAGCAATCTGGATGCACAGCTTCGGATCAACGTTCGCCTGGAACTCAGGAAGCTGCACCAACAAATGCATATAACAACTCTTTACGTCACCCACGACCAGGTAGAGGCCATGACGCTGGGTGATAAGGTTGTCGTCATGCGGGATGGACGGGTGCATCAGATTGGAAGCCCGGAAACTATTTATAATAAACCGGCAGATACTTTTGTGGCGACTTTTGTCGGCTCCCCTGTAATGAATTTTTTTAACGGCCGGGTCAGCCAAGAAGGCAACCGTTTCATATGTCGTTCTTCTGAATTTACACTCGACCTGGGACATTTTTTCCCGAATCTTGTCGGCAAAACAGTGCAGGTCGGCATACGCCCCGAAGACATCTTGGTGGCCGAGAACAAGCAAACGCCTCTTAAAGCGCACATACAAATGCTCAGCAATGTGGGCGCCGAGCAATACATCCACGCAAGGCTCGGAAAAAGCTTCATAACCGTCCGGACCGCAAAAGACGCCAAGTACCACCCGGGAGACGCCATTTACCTATCCGTTGCCCTTGACCAACTGCACGTGTTTGAGAACGGACAACGGATCGAGCCCCGCGAGTAAATCCATAGTTTCTATAAATAAATACTACAATCTTAAGATGTTATACAACTTTTTCATACATTACAATATGTTACTCATATCGACAGGCTTTAGGCCGGCTGTTTATTCCCATAACTTTTTTAATTCCTTGACAAAACTCCCTTCTTGGGTTAACAATAAAAACAATATCAATAACCTGTTGCTACTCTCCGGATGAATACACTAACTTGGTTCGTAGTTGATTGGTTCGTAGTTGATAGGAGGAATGAAAGATGGCTCTGACCAAAGATCAAATTGTAAACACCGTCTACAACCGACTGGGTGTTTCAAAAAACAAATCCGTGGATGTAGTCGAAACCTTATTGGAAATCATCAAAAAAGCCCTGGAAAACGGTGAAGACGTTTTAATCAGCGGTTTTGGCAAATTCTGTGTAAAGGACAAGAAAGAACGACGGGGAAGGAATCCACAAACAGCCGATGAAATGATGCTAAGGGCCAGGCGGGTCGTCACGTTTCGGTGCTCTGGCATCCTTCGCGACAAAATCAACAAAGCCCCCTAAACCATCACCTATATACGATGCCGTTTCGCCGGAATCAGCAAACACGACATTCCGGTCCCATCCGTTCGGCCCGCGTTCGACACGCCTCTGCATAGTCTTCCGGGTAATGGCCGATAATCCAGCGCTGCTGACACTCCGTAAAGCTTCCCGGGGATTGGGGGTGTTTGGGAAGAAAACAGTAAATCAGACGTTGATCCATGCCCACCGTATCAAACCGCTTGGATAGTTCAAAAACAGTCACCATGTCCGCTCCCAGGTTCTCCAGGATTTTCATGGTCACCAGTATACCGCAATCCAAGGCATACCGGACATCGTTGTCTGCCTCAATAATATTGCCTACCTTTGCCTTGGTCATAAGCTGCACTTCACCTTGAGAACGCTGTGCCTTGGGGACGAAGCCCACAACATGATCGTTCTCATAGTAGATCAACGCCCTGTTTCTGTCCGTCCTTCCGTCCATCCTTTCGTTTCTCGTGAGGGCATGCAGGTATGTTTCAAAAAAAGGCCGGCCTGTCATTTGCTCATACAGCAACACAAATTCGGCTACCAAGTCCCCTTGTGTAAAGGTGTTCACATGGAAGGATCCCGGGGACTCTCGGCCTTCAATAAACCCTGGCACGGATGGTTGCACCAAAGCGTATTGTTGATGAACTTGTTGATGAGATGCATTGAGACGATACCCGGAAGGAGATAAGTCAAAACCAAAATTCTGCCCCCAAACCGTGGCGTTGAACGGCAGGGACTCATTGCCGTTATGCAGCGTTTTTAGCTTACCGACAAGCGCCACTCGTAGGTTTTCCAGCGCATCACCTTCCAAGGACCGCCTTTTGACCGGCACAGGCATCCCCAGTGCACCGGCCAGCTGGAGATAAACCCGTTGATAATACAAATGACGAAGACCGACAACGTCCTGCAAAGAAAGCGACCCGATAGTGTAACGAATAGCATCCTGAGCCATGTTGGCTGCATAGTGCCCCCATGGAATGTAGCTGTTCTCTCGTAAGTACTCCCAAATGTGCGTGCCCTCTCTCATGTATTCCCCGACGATGGGGCTGTCTCCTTGCACGCCGGGAGTCAAAACCATGGCCTGCTTATATGCATCAGGAAGAAAGCGGTTGTTGGATACCAGCTCGAAAAGATGCCAATCCGAAATTACAGGGCGTAATTGCCCGTCTGGAGTCTTCTCGTAGCGCAGCCCGGTAGGATTTCCAGTCTTTTTATCGTGGATAAACACACAGGCTTTCTCAGCCAGCTCGGACAGAAATGCGGGGTCAACAGATGTCTTGGCAAGACCTAAAAGGGCGCCATGGGCTTGGCCGGGATCCCGCCATTGCCCGTGCAGGTCTTTTAACGCTATGTCCGAACTACGAGGCGGTTTTTTTTTGAAAGGGTTGCAAGCATCGATATGGCTCTCGGCGCCGGTCTTGGGAATAAAGGTGGCGCCCATAAAAGGAAACGCATTGGGAATCTCGTAAACCCACATCGCCTCCGGCACATGCACATCATCTTGTGGAAAGTTCGCCGCGTTGACGACCGACTCGGACTCCCCGACCTGCCCAAGACTTACAATATGGTCGTTTTTTCTCAGGTTGAAAACCGTAAAGTGGGGCTGGTGAACACCATACAGGAACATGCCCGAAGGAGATACGCAGGTTCTCGGAAATTCCTTTTTCATAACAACGCCTCCGTGCCCGCCAATGCCCTCTTCCGCTGAAGCTTCCCGCAGCCCTCTTACCACAAAACGTCGGGGACGGCAATCCGGTCGAAATATCGTTGAACTTGTCTTCCCGGCTGTGCATAATGCACCGTGATTGACCGGCCCACTCAGCCAACCCCTGAAATCCAGGGAAAACGCAATACTTCCGTTCTTGTGCGGAACCGGGCAGGTTGGACGTCATGCAGATCAAAGAAGAGATGACCGCAAATAGGTGTCGGCATGGAACAAAGAGATTATTATGATGTGTTGGGCGTGAAAAACAATGTCGATCAGAATGCCATCAAAGAAGCTTACCGAGAACTGGCCTTCAAATACCATCCGGATAGGAATAAAGGAACCCCGGAGGCCGGCGAAACAATGAAGGCCATTAATGAAGCCTATGCCGTTCTTTCAGATTCCACAAAACGGCAAGAATACGATACGTTCAAACAACGCTTCGGCGCCTCCGCCTATAGGCATTTCAGAAGCAGTCACTCTGAACAGGATATATTCCGAGGGTCGGATATCCATGACATCCTTGAAGAAATGGCCAAGAATTTCGGGTTCAGAGGCTTTGACGATATTTTTAAAGAAGTCTACGGGCAGGGATACCGCAGCTTTGAATTCGGCAGACCAGGGTTTTTTGCCAAAGGGTTTGTGTTTACCGGCTCTTTGGGAAAAACCGGCCAACATCAAAGGGGGGTTCCTCTATCCGGAAACCTGGGGACATTGTCCCGTTTTTTTCTGAAAAAACTAGGCGGCATCACGTTGCCTGAAAGTGGTTCGGACCTGCACGACGTGATACGGCTGAGTCCCGAACTCGCACAAACAGGAGGGCCCTTTGCCTATTTGCACAAGAAAAACGCAAAGAGACTGATTGTGCAAATCCCACCCCATGTAACAGAAGGACAGCGAATTCGACTCTCCGGCATGGGAAAAAGTGGAAAAGCAGGGGGACCGGATGGAGATCTATACCTCACAATACAAATCAAAAAACCGCTCCTCGGAAAAATAAAAAACCTCCTTTCCGGTCTGCACAAATAGCCCGGCTATTCGTCGGCCTTGGTCCGGACCGTCATGACCGAACACGGCGCTCTGCGTACCACGCGATCCGCCGTGCTTCCGAAAAAGACATGGGCCACGCCGGTCAGGCCGTGAGATCCCATTACAATCAGATCAATCTTCTCTTCTTTGGCCAATCCAACGATTTCGGTAGCTGGATATCCTGACAGAAGATGGACAAAATGGGGCAGTCCGCCGTTTAGTTTGGACACGTAACGCTCTTCAATGGACGCCTGGGCCGCCTGAGACGCCTTTTCAAAAAACGTGATGTCCGGTTCCATGGGAATGAACGATCCATCCACGGGAACAGAAAACGTTCCCATGACATGCACGATGTGCAGCGTTGCCTCATACCGTTCAGCAAGATCCCGGACAGTCCAGAAAGCCTCATTGGCATGATCGGAAAAGTCCGTGCAATAAGCGATCCGTTTAAAATGAACATTTTTCATCGATACCCTCTCTTTCGCCAACGATTCCTTTCCTTGGCTTTCAATGTCCTGTGTCCTATGTTTTTTTAGTGTAGCGCTTTTCCCCCACCGTTGAAAGTCCAATTTTTCGTTTTTACGTCATGACAGCCACGGGATCATGAAACATAAAGGTTGGCGGTATGCCGACATGTCACCACCATTGCGCGAAAGCACTAGGCCGGAATCACCACGTTTCCGAGGTTTTTTGACGGCGGATTGAAGCCTGTCTACCGATGACGCGGGAACCCCTTGGACTGACGACCATCACCAAAGGCACTTCGAAGCGATTCGGCCGCCGTGCGCGTCATGCCGGGCACAGCCAGAATCTCTTCGAAGCTCGCGTCTTTGATCCGTCTAATACTTCCGAAATGCTTCAACAGCTGCATCCGCCGTTTGCTCCCAATACCGGGAACCGATTCCAGAACGGATTTACGGTAGGTCATCATACGCCGTTTCTGGTGGTAGGCGATAACGTAGCGGTGGGCTTCATCTCGGATTCTTTGAAGGAACAACAACAGCTCCGGCGCTTTTCTGAGGCTCACTGGATTTTTTCGTCCCGGCTTGAATATCTTATCTTCCGTTTCCCCTCGCTCGGGATCCTTTTTGGCAATACCGATGACGTCGAAAGAATCTAGAAGCCCTAAACCTTTTAGGACGCCGACAGCCACGTTCAGCTGTCCCTTTCCTCCGTCTACCATGAGCAGACCAGGCAAGGGATCCCTCTTCTCCCCTGGTTGATACCGCCGGACAAGCACTTCGCGAAGCATGGCATAGTCATCTGCTTGCGAGGCCATCTTGATTTTGAACCTTCTGTAGTCTTTGCGAGAAGGCTTGCCGCCATCAAAGACGACCATGGCGCCCACACCCTCGGCCCCGGCCACATTGGAAAGGTCGAAACACTCAATCCGTTCCGGACGTGCGGTAAGCGACAGTCGCCTTTTAAGATGCTCGAGCATCCCGGCCTCCGCTATAGCCGCACTGATATGCTCGTCCAAGCTCTTTATGGCGTTCTGGTTGGCCATTTGAACAATTTTGGCCTTTTCGCCCCGCTTTGGAATGCGTATGTGTACCCTTTCCCCTTTGAGTTCTTCCAGCCATTCCTCAAGCACGACTTTACTTTCCGGCACGCATGGGAGCAAGATTTCCTTTGGCCGAAAAGGGGCGGCCTCATAGTACTGTTGAACAAAGGAATCCATGACCTCAGCGTCTGAGGGCAGGGTTGCCGGGAGAAAAAAAGGTCGGCTCCCCAACCAGAAACCGCCCCGGACGAAAAGAACCATGATCAGGGCCGCCCTGCCCTTCCTGGCCAAACCGATAACATCCCTGTCCGCAAAATCCGCGGTCATAGCTACTTGTTTTTCCAGAGTGCTCTCAAGGGCCAAAAGCCTGTCCCGGTGTTCGGCAGCAGATTCAAAATCTTGCCGAAAGGCCGCCTCCTCCATGGCTTCCCGGGTCCGTTGCAATAGTTCAGGGGTTCGACCCTTCAAAAATAAGATGACCTCGTCAACAATGGCCCTGTATTGACCGGGATCAACAGCTTGGGTGCAGGGTCCTAGACACAACGCCATCTGGTGGTTCAAACAGGGACGCTGCCGTTTCCTGGGAGTGACGCCTTTACACTTTCGAAGCTTGAAGGTTCGTTGGATAAGCTTCATGGTTTTTCTCACCGCGCCGGGCGAGGCAAAGGGACCAAAGTACATGGCCCCGTCTTTTTGGATTTTTCTGGCAATAGTAAGATTCGGGTAGGAACTTTTTAGGTCCAGGCGAAGACAAGGATATCGCTTGTCGTCTCTCAAGATAACATTATATTTAGGTCGGTGCTTTTTGATGAGATTGGATTCAAGGATCAGGGCCTCCTTTTCCGTACTGGTAATGATGGTGTCGAAATCCTGAATCTTTTCGATCAATACACGGGTTTTCAGGTCTTTGTCCCGGCCCTTGGTAAAATAGGAACCAACCCTTTTTTTTAAGTTCCGCGCCTTGCCTACATACAAGACTCGCCCTTTTGCATCCTTCATCAAATAAACACCCGGCACGTTGGGCAGATCCGTACGTTTGTTATCAAGATCACTTTTCATTTTTTTGGACAGGGTCCGGACACATGTATATGTTTCATCCGGTTAACACGTACTCTCCAATTTTCCACGAAGTCGGGTGTTTTGGCGTCAACCGGCAAACTGTCTGAGCGAATTAGAGCGCGTTGGGGCGGGCCCGATCAATGCGTACGGCAACAGGGTAAACGGGTCGTTCTTGTCAGTCCTTTCATTTTACCGGCTTGGATCAGGTTCGCCCCTACGCGCACTTACGAGCGAGTTTTTGCCTGTTGATACCAAAATAGCCGGCCGTTGACACACACTGCTGTCCCTCAAGTATGCTTTAACCGGATGAACCATAAATATTATCATATCATATTGTCGGCAGCCTGAACATAAGGTGCCCGTTTTGTCTTATCCATACCTGACGAAGGGCTGTCTTGACAAAAGAACGGAGTGTGTTTATTTTGGGTGTCAACCAATAATAAACTAATAAAATGAGACATTTAACATATACCGTCCGCCGTTTGTTTGGCAGACCATGTGCAATATTCCGGCACAGCACAGGCAAACTGAAAGGTGTCTTTCCGAAAAATCATGAGCAGCCGGACCCGCTGCAGCCAAGAAACGCAGTAACGACACGGACCCGGCGCCCTTTATCGGGGGCGGTGCTCGTATCGTCTTTTCATGTTTGAACCCATTTTCCGGTTCCGGCGGGGTCGTTCGTTGCATCACAGTGCCGGCCGTCTCTATGGCGCAAAAAGGAGGGCTGATGGACATCCAAGAAATCACCCGGCAAGTCGAAAAACACACCGTATTGCTCCGGCAGATTGTCGCGGAAATTGAGAAGGTAGTGGTCGGTCAGAGAAATCTTGTCGAAAGGCTGCTCATCGGCCTTTTATGCGACGGGCACTTGCTTCTGGAGGGACTCCCGGGCCTGGCCAAAACAACAGCGGTAAAGACTTTGGCCGCGGCCGTCAGAACCAGTTTTCAAAGGATCCAGTTCACCCCGGATTTGCTGCCGGCAGACATCCTGGGCACTCAGATTTACCGTCCTGATAATGCCTCTTTTGAAATTAAGAAAGGGCCCGTTTTCCATAACATCATCCTTGCAGACGAAATCAACCGTGCGCCCGCAAAAGTGCAAAGCGCCCTTTTGGAAGCTATGCAGGAAAAACAGGTGACTATTGGAGATAAAACCTTTTCTCTGGAAAGCCCTTTTCTTGTTCTGGCCACACAGAATCCCATTGAACAGGAAGGAACGTATCCCCTTCCGGAAGCCCAAATAGATCGTTTCATGTTGAAGATCAGGGTAGATTATCCCTCCGCTGAAGAAGAAAAGGAAATTATGGTTCGAGTCGGCAAAAACATGCCTGAAAAGGTCAGGGGCGTGGTGGAGGTCTCCCAGATCGAATCAGCCAAAAGCACCATTAAGTCTATTCACATGGAAGAAAAGATCCTGGACTATATTGTTCGTATCACCAGGGCGACACGCCATTCAGATGCACTCGGTCTCGACATGGGCAATATGATCAGTTATGGGGCATCCCCAAGGGCATCCATATGGTTGGGTCTGGCCTCCCGGGCTCACGCCTTTCTTCGCGGCCGGGGTTATGTCACGCCCCAAGACGTGAAATCCATGGCGCCGGATGTCCTGCGGCACCGATTGATCTTAAGTTATGAGGCCGAGGCTGAGGGCAAGAGTCCGGACGATCTGATAGCCGTGTTACTTGAACGCATTGAGGTCCCCTAACCGCATATTCGCCGCGACAACCGCCCTTTTCAGTGTCGTTGCCCGGCTATCCGGATCCTTGATGAAAGATGTGGTTTAAATGCTTTCAGCGGACATTCTAAAAAAAATTCAAAAGTTTCACTTCCAGACCAAGCGCATGGCCAACGACCTTTTTGCAGGTCAGTATGAGAGTGCCTTCAAAGGACGGGGAATGGAGTTTGCCGAAGTGAGGGAATACCACCCCGGCGATGATGTTCGTGCTATCGACTGGAATGTTTCGGCCCGATTCGGCCGACCTTTTGTGAAGGTTTTTCACGAAGAACGGGAGCTTACAGTCATCTTTCTTTTAGATCTTTCCGGATCCAATCTTTTTGGAACGCGGCGCAAGTTCAAACGAGAATTATTGGCTGAGGTGGCGGGTATGCTTGCATTTCTGGCTATCCGCACCAACGACAAGGTCGGCGCTATTCTGTTTTGCTCCCGGGTAGAAAAATATATTCCTCCCAAAAAGGGGGCCGCCCACGTCTGGAGGCTGATCAAAGAGATCTTCACGTACGAGCCACAAGACCTCACCACAAATTTGGGGGCCGCCCTTTCCTATTTAAATCGGGTGATAAAACGTCATGCCATCGTTTTTCTGATATCAGACTGCATGGACACGGCCTTCGAAAAACCTCTCCGACTGACTGCAAAAAAGCATGATCTGACCGTCATCCATATTTCCGACCCGGCAGAGGATGTTTTTCCCGATGTGGGGCTGATTATGTTTCGAGATCCAGAGACCGAAGGTATGGCACTGGTAAACACTCGAGACAAAACCCTGAGAAAGCGTTGGCATGAATATCGACGCAACCGGAAGGCAATTTTGGCGGAAATCCTAAAAAAAGCAGGGGTTGATCTGGTCAGGCTTTCCACCGATGCACCAGTGGTCCAACCCCTCACACAGCTTTTTGACATGAGAAGAAAGCGGTTGTAACGTTCCAACGCCAGCAGCATATCCTACATTATGGCACGCCGATGCTGCAAAACAACCGTACGGCATAGCGGGAAAAAATGATTACAGCTGAAGCACGAGACGTCCTGCAGCACAATGAATAATACCTTGCATACCGGCCCCCTATTGCTGGCCGCCATTTTTCTTGCCTTTTTCAAACCGGATTTTGCGTTTTGTGCAGGCCGAGAAACCGCTTCCAGGCCTGGGTTGAATGCTGCCTTGGATCGACACGCAGCGCCCCTGGGCAGCATCGTCACACTCACCTTGGACTATGAGCTGCCTGACGGCGCCCAACTGCCGGAAAAACCGGATATCAAAGGTCTTGACAATATCACGATTGTGAAAAAAATAATACAGCCCGGCAGAATCATCATTCGATTTCTCGTTGACACGCTCGATGTTTTAAAAACAAATCCCCTCTCGCTGGTCTATCTGGACAACAATGGCAACACCCAAACCGTGACAGCAAACGCCGTCTCGTTGGAAGTCCTTTCGAACCTTGGAGCCGAACCCGAAGAAGCCCAACTCAAACCCATTCAAGATATTATATCCACCGGGAGCCTCTGGATCAAATACCTGCCATGGGGCGCCGGTGCTGCGGGCATCCTCGTCGTCCTGGCCGTGATGACCTGGTGGTACCGCAGTAAGCGGACTCGGACCCTTTTGGCTGAAATCATAGACCCGCCCCACCTCAGGGCTCAAAAAGAACTTGAAAGCCTTGTCTCTGAGAACCTGTTCGAAAAAGGCGAGGTAAAAAGATTCTATTTTCGCTTTTCTGAAATCCTGAGACGCTACGTGGGAACCCTCCGAGGATTTCCGGCCGTAGAATGGACGACTGAAGAAATTGCCCCGATGATTAACAACGAAAAGGATCGCGCACTCATCCCATTGTTACGGAGCGCCGACCTGGTCAAATTTGCCGATACCGTGCCGACCCCGGCTCAAAAAGATGACGAGGTTGAAAGGGCGTTAGCCTATATTCGCAGGACGGCTGCCTCCCCGGAAGCCACTGCTCCCGCAGCAACGGACAAACAACGTCGGAGGCCGGAGCCATGATGTTCCGACTCGCCTACCCCATCCTTTTGTCCTTGCTGGCGGTGGTGGCTGCATGGCTTGCGCCGGCTCTTTTGAAAAAGCCGGCCGGTATCACCTATTCGGCCACATCCGAGTTAGCCCAAGTGGCCGGGAGAACCAAAATACCTTGGCATAAGATTCCTTTGGCATTGCGAACCGCTTGTCTCGTCCTTTTGGTCCTGGCGGCTGCACGCCCCCAACTGTACAATATATCTCGTGAGGTTCGTTCTCCGGGCGTGGACATCGTGCTTTGTTTGGATACATCCGGTTCCATGGAGGCTTTGGATTTTCAATTAGACGGTGAGCCGGTAACCCGGTTGACGGCGGTGAAAAAAGTGGTAAGCGAATTCATCCAAAGAAGGGAAACCGACAGAATCGGATTGGTGGTGTTTGGACAAGAAGCCTTTACCCAGTCGCCCTTGACATTGGACAAAGGACTTCTCTTGGATTTGGTGGCAAACATGGAAATCGGTATGGCCGGCGACAGGACCGCCATAGGCTCGGCCATTGCAGTGGGAGG
>CAYSGJ010000069.1:0-8205 GCA_964430705.1 uncultured Desulfobacterales bacterium
CCGCCGAAAACACGGTTCAAGTCACACAGGAGAAGTATGCACTCAAAACGACGGGCCTCGTAACCAACTAGAATCACAACTCAATATTTTTTGCTTGACGGGAGGAATATAGGATGCCCCAAAGCCGTAAACAAATTGAGGTTGAGAAGATGGGACGGGCGGCGGGGCTATTTTTTGGGATTTTATAACGAAATCCGAAAGAAATACGGGGCGTTAAACGTCGAGCCTCTTGCAGGCAATCGTCAGTCGGAAGGCCAAAGTCACGGGTAAAGATGAGGTGAAATATCTCTAACGCGTTGGCTCATGGCTGGCGTGCTTTTAGCGCCATCTCTTGCAGCAGCATGTTATCTGGAGTGCTTTCTTATTCACGCAGCTTCTATACGCTGCAAATCACCTATATCGAGAGACTGCTCTGCTTTCCACAAATCATATTGTGACTGCAATCGCATCCAGCCTTCCGGCGTACGGCCGAAAACCTTAGACAGTCTCAAAGCCATTTCCGGACTGATTCCGGCCCTTCCATTAAGAATGCTTGAAAGGGTCTTTCGCGTGACCTTCAAGGCCTTAGCGGTATCAGTAACAGTCAAGCCAATGGGCTCAAGACACATTTCTCTGATTATTTCACCTGGATGTGGTGGATTGTACATACGCATGGCGTTTACCTCTAATGATAATCTTCATAGTTTACGTCTACAGCGTCACCATTTCTCAACTTAAAAGTAACGCGCCAATTACCACTTATTTTCACAGCCCACGTTCCTGAACGCTTACCTTTTAGTTCATGCAATTTCAATCCCGGCAAGGCCATATCCTCGATGCTTTCAGCTGTTTCAAGAAGGGCCAAGACGTATCTCAGGCGCCTCACATGTTGAGGATTGACCCCTGACGCGTCTCCGGACTCAAAAAATTGTTTCAAGCCCTTGTGTTTGAATTTCTGTATCATTTTACTGAAATGTAACCTGTCCGGTTACGGGTGTCAAGTTGGTTTTTTAAAATAAGAAGGAATATTGATTTATTATTGAAAGGCTTTCTGATGGGCGGGATTAACCAGAATAAAGATGGCGTTTTTCATCTACACTGGCATTCACGAAACCGGAACTAAAGATAGGAATCGACTATCCGAGAAAAACTTCGATCTCAAAACGACATCTGAACCACTTGGCCACCACCGATAACCCCTGAAGATTCGGTTCGAAACACTCTGGTTTTAGAGCCATACACAAAAACACGTTATTGGTTGGAAATGTCAACTTAAAATTGCCCCCCTGCGATAATCGAATTTTGACCCCCTTTGAATTTAGCAAAAATAATCCCTTTCCGTTGATATAAAGCTGTCCGGGAGGCGCCTTGGCCCTTGGGCGGGACTTTAGGCTTGGTAAGCCATAGGCCGAGTTGCTTAAGCATCTTTTCGATGATTTCCTGATCCTGAATAAAGCTGATAATCCGCATGGGGCCCTGGGATTTGGGATAGGTCAGGGGGTCGACTGCATATATTGAGAGATTGGCCGGTAAATAGAGATTGTCTTGGCGTCTTGTGTTCCCTTTTTGTGAAAAAAGGTTGCCGGTGAAACCGGCAACCTTTTGAAATGATGTGTGAAATACTTAAAACGCGAAAACACCATTGACAGGCTCAATGGTGTTTTTTTTCTTATGGGGTGAGTGATGGGACTTGAACCCACGGCCACCAGGGCCACAACCTGGTGCTCTGCCAACTGAGCTACACTCACCAATATATTTTCTAAATACCACAGGCGTTTTTCATTTTCAATGAGATATTTTCATGACGTCTTATCAATCCGAAGATCCTGTTGTCTTGAAACAGGAAATCCATCGTTTGTCGGAAGAACATGCAGATCCGACGAGGGCTGACGGCGATGCGCGAAAACTAGAACGCTTCCCGAATTCCGGCGGTGGACGCCACATATGGGCGGAAAACTAATGATTGACGCCCCTTCGTATTTTTAATACAAACAATGCTTAAAGGGCAAGGGTATGGAGGGTGTGCGATGACCAGATTCTACATATTCGTATTTCGGCTTGTTTTGGGGGCCATTTTTGCAGTGTTGTTGGCGCGCTTCTTTTTTCCAAAGGCCGGCATTGCATGGGTTGTCGGAATTGGGATTTGCCTGGTAGGTTTGGCCTATGTGACGGAATATTTTCGTATGCGGGGAAAAGGTCCTGGATATGAAAGGACGGATCGTTGAAACACATTATTCTTGGCACTGCCGGCCATATTGACCATGGCAAGACAAGCTTAATTAAGGCTGTTACGGGTATTGATACGGATCGCCTTAAAGAGGAAAAGGCACGGGGCATTACCATTGAGCTGGGATTTGCTTGGCTCGACCTGCCGGGCGGGCAGCGTGTGGGTATCGTCGATGTGCCAGGGCACGAGAAGTTCATTAAAAACATGGTCGCCGGCGCCGCCGGCATTGACGTGGTGGCCTTGATTATCGCCGCCGACGAAGGGGTAATGCCTCAGACCAAGGAACACCTGGATATATGCAAGCTTCTTGGTGTGAAACACGGTCTGGTCGTGCTGACCAAAATTGACATGGTGGATGAAGAGTGGTTGGAGTTGGTCACCGACGACGTGCAAAGTTTTCTTCAGGGCAGCTTTCTTGAAGACGCGCCCGTGGTTCCCGTTTCATCGGTGAAAGGCCGGGGCATCTCGGAATTCGTGGATGCCGTGGCAACCCTTTGCCAAAAGGTGCCTGATCGGTCTTCGAAGGGTTTGTTCAGGCTGCCTGTGGATCGTGTCTTCAGTATGAAGGGTTTTGGGACCGTTATTACCGGGAGCCTTGTTTCCGGCAGGATTCGGGTGGGCGAGAACATCATGATTTTCCCCTCCGGTATTGAATCGAAAGTGCGGGGCATTCAGATACACAATGAATCGATGGATGAGGCCTCCGCCGGGGTTAGAACCGCCGTGAATTTCCAGGGATTGGACCGAACGTCGGTGAAACGGGGTGATGTGCTGGCTCGGAGCAATACGCTGAAACCAAGCTATATGATCGATGTAGTTCTTGAATACATCGGATTTGCGAAAAAGCCCCTGAAGAATCGAACCAGGGTTCGGTTCTATTCGGGAACCAGCGAACTTGAAGGCTATGTTTTCCTTCTGGACAGGGATGAACTGGAGGTTGGCGCAAGGACCGTCGCGCAGTTGCGTGTCGAGGAGCCCGTATCGGTTGTCAGGGATGACCGTTTTGTCATTCGGAGTTATTCTCCGATCAGGACGATCGGCGGCGGATATGTGATCGATCCGTTTCCCAAGAAACACAAACGCTTCAAGGACTCGGTTTTGAAACACTTGAATATCCTGGCGGAGGGAGACACCAACACGATCATTACACACATCATTGCGTATGCCGAACTTTCCGGGGCGCGGTTTGCAGATCTGGCGGTTATGACGAATTTGCCGGAAAAGGAACTGGAACAGAATCTCCAGAACCTGCTGTCTCAACAAGTTATCATCCAGGTCGACAAGGAAAACCGGTTTTATATCCATTCAAAGGTCTTCGAAGACCTTCAGCGAAAGGCTGTAACGGTCTTGGAACAATATCACGAGGCATACCCCCTGAAGCACGGAATGATCAAGGAGGTTTTCAGGGCCCGGCTGACCAGGGGAATTGACAATCGGACCTTCAACTTTCTGATCCAGGCACTGGTCAAGTCCGATACCATAGTCCAGGAAAAGGAAATGGTTCGTCTCTCAGGGCACAAGATAGCGCTTCAAGCGGATCAAAGGGATCTGAGAAACAGGATCGAAGAGACCTATCTGAACAGCAGTCTTCAACCGCCGTATTTTAAGGACCTCGTTGCGTCCGTCGGGCAGAATTCCGGGCACATGAAAGACGTTCTGGATCACATGGTTCAAGAAGGCATTGTGGTTAAGGTGAAGGAAGACCTTTACTTTCACAAAACGGCGATCGATGCGTTAAAAAGCAAGCTTGTGGGCTTTCTGCGGGAAAACGGCGAGGTTTCGATCCCCCAACTCAAGGATATGATTGGGGTATCACGCAAATATATGATACCCCTTGTTGAGTTCTTCGATGACACAAAGGTGACTATTCGCGTGGGAGATATTCGGAAATTGCGAGAGGGATAACATGACAGACATGAATGGCCAAGCCGGAGAGTCGGGAGGGCAACAACCGGAACCTGAAAAGTCCCCAGGATTCAGCCGATTTTTGACTGCTCGGGTGGTGGCGGGAATTGTGTTGGGATTGTTTGTCCTTTGGGGCGTTTGGACGATACTCGGTTTTTTTGACGGCGATAAACAGAAGCCTGTCGCCGACGGTGATATCGCCACGTTGCCCTCCGGGGATCATACGCGGGATAAAGGGGACTTCGACTTTGGCCATGAAGCGCCATGGGCTGAGCATGATATTGCCGTTGTCCATGAAAGCCCCGATGAACAGGGCCTGCCGTCGGCCGGCAAACCGTCGGTTAAACCGGAAACCTGGTCCTCAGATGCGGTTTCATCCGGCCGGGGCGCTCCGGACCGCCCGGCGGATTCCGGACAAGAAACCACGTCCGGTCTGAAATCCTCTCATGATCGCCGTTTGGCTTCAGAAGAGGTTGCTTCATCTGATGAGGCCGTGCTGCATGGTCCCGACGAGGGTAAAACCCCCGAACCCAAGGCCGTGGGGGTCCGTCTGGTGGAAGCCACCGTTTCGGCGTTGGATTATGAACTCAACGAACGTTTTTGGGGGTGGCGACGAAACGACCTGATTCGTTTTACGGACAATGTGGAAAACATGCAACTCGGGATACTGGAGGTGGTGCGTCGAACCAGCGTCATCCTTATGGAAAGGATGTCCCGCCATGGGGTGTCGGCGTCCATTGATAAAAATCTGGAAAATGCGATGAACTGGCTGATGATCAAGCCCGATGAATACTGGTTTCCTTCCGCAGAGGAGAAATACAAAGCGAGTTTGAAAGAACTCCGTCGATATGCCGAGAAATTGCAAAGAGGGGAGGCACGTTTTTACGTGCGTTCGGATACGCTCATCCCCCTTCTTCTGGCCTTTGCCGACCTGGTAGGAAGCTGCGACGAGAATCTGGTAAAGACCATGGAAGATGATGGGTCTCCTGTGAGCTGGTTTAGATCCGATGACTACTTTTACTACTCAAAAGGGGTTGCCAAGGCCATGGGAAAGATTCTGCACGCCGTGAGAGAGGATTTTTCCGGTGTCTTGGAAGCCCGCCAAAGCGTGGATCTTATCAATCATGCGATCCATGCCTGTCATGAAGCTGCGGAGTTGGATCCCTGGATCGTAACGAATGCCTCCCTGGACGGGATTTTGGCTAATCACAGGGCCAATATTGCTGCGCATATAAGCCATGTTCGATATTTTCTTACCGCCTTGGCAAAGACCTTGTCTACTTAGTCGCAAAAGCATCAGGCAGATTGCGTTTCCAATTTGTCAGGTAATGCCTTCGGCGCTACTGGTTATTGGTCAACAGTCAACAGTCATTGGTCATTGGTTGAAAGGCATGGCCCGATGCCGGTAGAGCGTATACGTGTGCGTGATGCGTGTACGTGAGGCGTGGTGCCCGATACCGGATACAGGATACCGGATGCCGGTAGAGCGTATGCGTGTACGTGAACCTACGGGTCATTGGGCAATAGTCATTGGTCATTGACCATCCGTACCCCTTGCCTCCCGCCCCATGCCCCTCGCCTCATTATCCAACCGGCAACCGGTAACTGGCAGCTGACAACTGGTATTTGGCAACCGACAACTGGCAACTGGCAACTGGCAACTGCATTGACATCTGGCGCCTTGAGAACATTACGTGGTGGTTTTTTTATTCTTTTTCTTAGCGTCTTTGCGTCTTGGCGCGAGGATGGTTTGTTGCACGCAACACCTTCGGCGCAACCCGACCTACAGGGAATTGCTTGGATTTTTCGTTGACGCAACGAGTTGCCTGTGGATATCTTGCGGCAACCGTGAGCCGCTGAAATACCCCGGCGTTGGGCGGAGGTGATCAAAAAGGGACCTTGGGGTCCGGGGATCCCAGGGACCCTCTTGTCCAACTACATTGAACAAGCACGATAGAGGTTACTATTGACTATCCGCAGGATTCTCATTTTTACGCCCCTGGTGGTCATCGGCTTTTTGCTCCAGTCCTATTTCTGGGTTCCCACGTATGAGGAGCAGACCAGAGGGAATCCAAGCAGGCTCAGTGAATTTATTGCGGCCTCCATCGGCGATGCCGGCCTTTTAAACCCCATCCTGTCGGCAGACTCGGCAAGCAGCGACATTGAATCGTTGGTTTTTGAAGGCCTGATCGACCGCGATGAAGATTTGCGTTTCAGGGGCCGACTGGCCGCGTCATGGGAGATCTTCGAAGAGGCGTATTTCTACGTCAATGAAGATGCCGCCGTGATGCGCATGGACGGATCGGGGGGCCGTGAAGTGGTCCGGTTGATCAACAAAGCCATCGACGGTGAGACTGCGACCGAGGCCCGGGTCCGGGCCACGCTGGACAATATCGTGGATATAGCGGTCTTGCCGCCCGAACAATTCGTTGCGACAAGGGTGGAAACAGGGAATCAGGGAGAAGAAAAGGCCGTGGAAATCACCGTCCATGCGCCTGCAAGAATCAAGCTGGTGCTTCGCAGCGTTGATCAGGATCTTTTTCCCAACCTGAAAGCCGTCTTGGGAGAAGACTATTTCGAGTCATTTGATCCGCAGAAATATATCCATATTGAAGATCAGGCCGGGCAACACAACAAGGCGGCATACGCCCGGGCCCTTTTGCCTGCCGTGGAACACAATCCTATCGTGGTTTTTCACCTTCGCGACGGGGTGCGATTTCACGATGGACACCTGTTTCATGCAGGGGACGTGAAGTTCACCTTTGAGGCCATCATGAACCCCAAGAATCTGTCGCCCCGTATCGCCGACTACGAGCCGGTAAAGGGGGTGGAGGTCATCGATCCCTTGACCGTTCGCATCGTCTACAAGCGTTTGTATTCGCCCGCGCTGGGAACCTGGGCCATGGGGATTCTGCCCGAACACCGACTCAACGACGAGGCCCTTAGACAAGAAGCCGTCGGCCTCGGCAAAGACCCCGAGACGTTTTCCATGAGGGACAGCCGATTCAACCGCCGCCCTTTTGGCTGCGGTCCTTTTGTGTTTCGTCAGTGGAAAGCGGATCAATATATCGTTCTTGAAAGGTTTGAGGACTACTGGGAAGGGCCGCCCAACTACAAAAAGTATACCTATCGGATTATTCCCGACCTGCTGACCCAGGAGATGGAATTTTATGCCGGCACGATTGACAGTTACAGCGTGCAGCCCCATCAGGTCGAGCGTCTCAGAGAGGATCCGCTTTACCAGTGGTTTTCAGGTCTTTCTTTTGGTTATTCCTATATCGGATACAATATGCGGCGAGCGCCTTTTGATGACGTGAGGGTCCGGCGTGCCCTGGGCATGGCCATTGACGTCGAAAAGATCATCGAATTTGTCCTGTACGGCGAGGGCGAAAGGATCACAGGCCCGTTTGTAAAACAGACCGACTACTACAATCACGAGATTGAACCCCTTCCTTACGATCCCAAAGGGGCGCTGAGGCTCCTCGCGGAGGCGGGTTGGCGCCGGGGCAAAGACGGGTGGCTGGAAAAAGATGGAAAAAGGCTGCAGTTCACCCTGATTACCAATAACGGGAACCCCTTGCGAAAGGCTATCTTGGCTATTGCCCAGAATGCGTGGCGACAGATCGGCATTGATGTCCGTACCGACTTGCTGGAATGGGCGGTCTTTATCCAGGAGCGGGTCAACAAGGGTGATTTCGACGCCCTGATACTGGGATGGAGCATGGGGATCGAACCGGATCTTTATCAGATTTGGCATTCCAGCCAGACCCACCCCCATCAGCTCAACTTCGTGGGATTTAAAGACCGGGATGCCGACGATCTGATCATCAAAATCAGACAGGAATACGATCGTGACAAACAGGTGGTCTATAGCCGGCGGCTTCATGAAATTATTGCCCGGGAGCAGCCCTACACGTTTCTGTATGTGGGAAAATGGACGGCCGTTTTGGACAAGCGCATCGTAATGATGGAAAGGGATGCACGGGGGCGGCCGACCTATAAAAAGATCACCCCGACCAAGACGGGAAACTATACATTTTACTTTAACAAATGGATTAAAGTTGCTGAATTGCCGGAATTTTCTGCAGATGGAT
>CAYSGJ010000070.1:0-15128 GCA_964430705.1 uncultured Desulfobacterales bacterium
AGCCGTTTGCGAAAACGGTTGGATGAAGACAAAAAATTGCGGGAGAAATTTGGAGCGCTCAGGGAACAAATGGCCCATTTGTCAAGAATAAAGATTTGACCCCATAACCGCCCATAACCGCACGGGAGGCGCTGTTCCCAAGGCTTATTTATACTGAATTGGGGTAAAAAAGGCGGTAGAATGCAATCCCCAGGTATTCCTTCACCGCAACGGCCGTGTTGTTGAGGCTGTCGGGCAAATAGCTTTTCCATCCATAGTCTCGCATGCCCCATGTTTTCAGCCCCGCAGGAGCAGGCGTGACATCCATCCCCACCTTGGCGAAAGACAGGAGCGATCGTCTCATGTGGTAGCCGGAAGTCACCAATAACGGCGCCTTGTAGCCAAACTTTTCAACGATTTGTCGAGCATATCTGGCGTTTTCAAACGTATCTTTGCTGTTCTGTTCCAGAATAACTTGGCCCGACGGCACTCCCAGATCCACAAGAAATCGCTTCAGGATGGAAGCCTCCGCCACCCCGTCTTCAAAAACCCGTCCACCGCACGCAATGATCGGGGCCCCAAGCGCTTTGTGCAGCCTGACGGCCATGACCACGCGAACCAAGGCCTCTTCACTGGGGACACCCACGCCCGACAGGTCGGGCGATTTGTCATATACCCCGCCTCCCAACAGGATAATCACATCCCCCGTTGCATTTCGGGGCGCCATGTATTCGGATTCAAGACCGCTTAGGAGCCGGTTGCTCACAGGCGCTATGGACAGCACCCACATAAGACATGCTATAAAAAAATTGAACAGACCGGCTTTCCAGTTCTTTTTCGACAAAAACCACCAGGCAGAGCACAAAAGAACCACGATAAATATTCCCGGAGGAACAAGAAACGGCGTTATCAATTTTTTGAACAACAACATATTTCACGCTCCCGATAATTTGGAACAAAAAGAACCTGCCGCCAAGCACTGCAGCGCCTACGCGACCCAAAAACCCATGTGATCTTGACGGTTCATCAGGCACCTGTCAAACCTTTTCCCGCCATCAACCTTATTTCTTCTCACGCCATGGTTAAACCCGGTTTTCCCGAACCCTCGAACCAAAAAGGTCCCTATCCGGCGGACCGGCCGGGGTGTAAATCCGAGACGGATTTTTGACTTGACACAGCAGGCCGTATAGTGGCATACTGTGTCATCGTTAAAGGAACAAAGGCATGGGAACACGACACGTCAACATGGGCTGCTATTTTTTTCGCTATTATTATTGGCACACCGGTCCGGTCGGCCCACGGCGTGTTAGGAGCAATCAGTAGTAGTTGGTTTCACAGCAAACCTAAAGCCGCGGGAAGGCCGATTAGCCTTCCCGCGGCTTTTTTTTTAATGAAACGCCGAAGAAAGGCTTTTCGATATCCTGATATTATTTTTCTACGGAAGGAGTACGGACCATGATCATTGTAATGAAAAAAGGCGCACAAAAGGACAAGGTTGATGCAGTCATTCAGTGGATCGAGTCGGTGGGATACCGAGCGCATGTGTCGGAAGGTGTGGAGAGAACCATCATTGGTGCAGTCGGTGACGAACGAGACAAGATCCGTCTGAAGGCAGCCGAGAACATGTCCGGCGTAGAAAAGGTAATGCCCATCTTGCAGCCGTACAAACTGGCCAGTCGGGAAACCAAGGACGGCAACACGGTCATCAGGATAGGAGATGTGGAAGTTGGAGGACCCAAATGTGTCGTCATCGCCGGCCCATGCGCCGTAGAAAGCGAAAAACAGCTTTTAGAAACCGCCCACGCCGTAAAAAAAGCCGGCGCTTCCATGTTGCGGGGTGGAGCCTTTAAACCGAGGACATCGCCCTACAGCTTTCAGGGTATGGGAGAAGCCGGGCTGAAGATCCTTGCCAAAGGCCGGGAAGAAACCGGTTTGCCGGTGGTTACAGAGGTGATGAGTGCCTCTGACGTGCCTCTGATAACCCAATACGCCGATGTGCTTCAGATTGGGGCGAGAAACGTCCAGAATTTCACGTTGCTCAAGGCCGTCGGCCATGCGAAAATACCCGTGCTGTTAAAACGGGGCATGATGACCACGCTGGAAGAACTGCTCATGTCCGCCGAGTACGTCATGGCCTCGGGAAACGATCATGTCATGCTTTGCGAACGGGGTATCCGCACCTTCGAGACAGCCATGCGAAATACACTGGACATCAGCGCCGTGCCCTTTCTGAAAGAAAAGACCCATCTGCCCGTGATCGTCGATCCCAGCCACGCCATCGGCAAATGGCGGTTTGTTCTGCCGCTTGCAAAGGCGGCCGTTGCCGTTGGGGCCGATGGTCTCATGATCGAAGTCCACCCAAATCCCCAGAATGCGCTTTCAGACGGGCCTCAGTCCTTGAAGCCGGAAAGGTTTCAATTACTAATGAACGAAATCGATTCTATTGATAATATTCTCAGGAAGGAGTATTAGTTCCGCCATGGAACGTATCAAAGTGAATCTGAAACAGTCCCGTGACGATTCCTATGAAATTCTTCTCGGCTACGGGATACTGGACCGGCTTGCAAAAATCCACCAGGTGCAGGCAGACGCGGATCGCTTCATCATTGTAACCGATTCAGTAGTAAACCCCCTTTACGGCAAACAGGTCCGGGAGATCCTGGAGCGCCTGTCCACACCCACCGATATCATTGAGATTCCGGCCGGCGAGTCTTCCAAATCCATGTCTGTTGTCTTGGACGTAGCCGCACAACTCATGAAGCTCCATGCAAGCCGAAAATCGGTGCTGATTGCCCTGGGCGGCGGCGTGGTAGGCGATCTGACAGGCTTTGTGGCATCCATTTTCAAGCGTTCCATTGCATTTATCCAGATTGCCACCAGCCTGGTGGCCCAAGTGGACAGCAGTGTGGGGGGCAAAACCGGCATTGACCTTCGGGAAGGAAAAAACCTGCTCGGCACGTTCTATCAGCCCAAGGCGGTTTTAATCGATCTGGCTTTTTTGGAAACTCTTTCCGACAATGATTTCAAAAACGGAATGGCGGAAATCATCAAATACGCAATCATCAGCGACAAAGACATGTTCAAGAAATTGGAACAAGGCACGGATCCCGTGATCAACCGAGATCCTGCAATGATGGCATATCTGATCAGACGGTCGTGCCAAATCAAGGCGGACATCGTCGAAAAAGATGAAAGAGAAACGGATTTACGACGCATTCTCAACTTCGGTCACACGCTGGGCCATGCCCTGGAAGCGGCATCCCGTTACCGGCTTTCCCATGGCCGGGCCGTGGCTGTCGGCATGGCGGCCGCGGCCGAAATATCATACAGGCTTCACTACCTGGACGAAACCACGTGTCGACGCATTGTGGGATTGATCGAGCAATATGGACTGCCTACGCGCATTCCCCCTGATTGTGATTCCGCGCGGATCACGGGCTTTTTGGCCGACGACAAAAAGGCCGTCGGCTCCCGACTGTATTTCGTCCTTGTCAAAACGATCGGTGAACCCTTCATGACGGCCCAGGTCACGCAAGAGACAATTACCGAAGTGATTGACGATATGAAACGATGACTAAAGACACGGCAGGACAAAGTGCGCCCCAGGCATTAACTGGAAAAACCGAAGTTTATTGCATCCTTGGAAATCCGGTGGCCCATAGCATGAGCCCGCTCATGCACAATACGGCGTTTAAGCGCCTGGGTTTAAACGCGGTTTATGTTCCTTTTCAGGTTGAGAACTTGGCAAACGCCGTTTCCGGCCTGTCCGCTTTGGGCATCAAGGGGGCAAGCGTCACCATCCCCTTTAAAGAGACCATCATGCAATTCATTGATGAGATCGACGATACGGCCAGAAAAATCGGCGCCGTCAATACGCTGCTATGCCACCGAACGGGAATTGCAGGCACAAACACGGACTGGGTCGGCGCCCATCGGAGCCTCGAGCCATTGCTTGCCATTAAGGGACATACCTTTGTCGTGATTGGCGCCGGAGGAGCAGCAAGGGCGGTCCTGTTCTGTATTATGAGCCACGGGGGAAGCGCCATTGTGGTCAATCGGACTGAAAACAAAGGCCGGGCCCTGGCCGCGGAATTTCATGCAGGCTTTGCGCCCCTTGTAGATATTGATCGTGTCGAAGGCGACTGTCTGATCAACACCACACCCATCGGAATGCACCCCAAAGACACCCAAATGCCTGTGCCAAAGGGTGTTCTGGCAAGATACCGGGCCGTGGCAGACGTAATCTATCATCCGCTCAAGACCATGCTGGTGAAAGAGGCGGAAGCCGCAGGTTGTCGAGTCGCCACGGGACTGGACATGTTCGTTTATCAGGGCGCAAGCCAGTTTGAAATGTGGACGGGAAAACAGGCACCCATAGAGGCCATGAAAACAGCCGTTGTTGACAGGCTGAGAAACGGATGAAACCGATTCAACCGATTCGACATATCCATGCCGCGATCCGCGTTCCCGGCTCCAAAAGTTTTACCCAAAGGGCTCTGATTGCGGCCTCCCTTGCCGGAGGCCGTTCCTTTGTTTCGGAGGCCTTGATCTCCGAAGACACGGAGCATTTGATCGGTGCACTGCGTTCGGTCGGAGCACATATCGAACAGCGTGGTTCTCACCTCACGGTAGAAGGCACGGGTGGTAAGCTCACGGCGCCGAGTGCGCCTATATTCATGGGAAACAACGGCACGGGAATAAGGCTGTTGACGGGAGCGTTAAGTATCGGCAAAGGGGTTTTCATATTGGATGGCAACAGCCGTATGCGCCAAAGACCCATCCGGCCCCTTGTGGATGCGCTCAACAGTATGAAGGTGGATGCCGTCTGCATCAATGACAATGGCTGCCCACCGGTGCGGATTCGGACCCGGGGTCTTGCAGGCGGCAAGGTGTCACTGGACGCCGGACTCAGCAGTCAGTACTTGTCATCACTGCTTCTGGCCGCCCCTTATGCCGAAAAAGACGTAGAGATAACCCTGTTAGGCCCCTTGCCTTCTCAGCCCTATGTGCACATGACACTCGACGTGATGGCCCATTTTGGGGTGCGCGTCTCACACGATCACAACAACTCCTTTTGGGTCCAAGCGCCGCAGCCCTATGAGGCCGGGGAGTACGCCGTGGAGGGGGATGCCTCCAGTGCCACATATTTTATGGGAGCGGCAGCGATCTGTGGAGGCAAAGTAACCATAGAAAACATCAACCCCCACTCGCGACAAGGGGATCTGCGTTTTTCACATATTCTCGAAACCATGGGATGTGTCGTCGAGTCATCCGGTGCGGGGCTGGAAATCTCAGGGCCTTTGTCGAACCATGAAGATTTGGACTTCGACCTGCACGATGCGCCGGACATGGTCCCCGCACTTGCGGTCGTCTCTGCATTCCGAAGGGGCAAGACGGCATTGAAAAACATCGCACATTTGCGTGTGAAAGAATCGGACAGAATCGCCGCACTGTCAACCGAGCTTCGCAAGATGGGCGTATGGGTACAAGAGAAAGACGATGCCATGACCGTCCAGGGACCGCCGACCGGGGGAGCGGAAATTGAATGCTACAGCGACCACCGGATCGCCATGAGCTTTGCCATGGGTGGCTTGGCGGTCCAAGGCGTCGTGATCAAAGATCCCGATTGCGTTAAAAAGTCTTTTCCAGACTTCTGGGAAAAGTTCAAGGCCCTAGGCTAGAATCAGCTTGATCTGCAGAAGATTTCTCCGGTAACGGAGGATCCACGGCCTTACGCAATCCGGGACAACCCGGTAAGCCTATGACAGCATTGGCAAACCATCAACAACAATCGAGGCGCAAAACCCCATGACGGCAAATAAACAAAGACCACGAATCCTTGTCATTCATGGCCCAAACCTCAACATGTTGGGCAGACGGGACCCTTCTTGGTACGGCAGCACGACACTGGATGAGATTGACACGCAAATCAAAGACACGGCACGGGCCGGGGGTATGGAGGCGGAAACCTTTCAATCCAATTACGAGGGCGCTTTGGTGGAAAAGATCCAAGCAGCCATGGACGGCTATGATGCTGTGATTATCAATCCGGCGGCCTATACCCATACCAGCGTGGCCATCAGAGATGCCTTGGAGATGTTGAATATTCCGGTAATAGAAGTCCATCTTTCCAATATCTATAAACGAGAATCTTTCAGGCACAAGTCATTCGTCACCGATGTGGCCACGGCGCGGATAGCCGGTTTCGGAAAATCCGGCTATATGATGGCGGTTGAAGCCGTGGCAAAAATGATTGCCGCGGATTGATTGCAAACCCACGCCCGGGACGTGGCTTCTGTCAGCGAGATGAACATTATTTTAATCGGATATCGGGGCACTGGAAAGACCGCGGTAGGCAAGGCCCTTGCCGGGCGACTGATGCGACCCTTTTATGATGCGGACGCCTTCTTGGAAAAAAAATTCTCGAAAACGATCACGGATATGGTGGCCCAAGAGGGCTGGCCGTTTTTTCGTGCAAAAGAAAAAGAGGTCATCCGAGAACTGTCGACACTGGATCGCTGCGTAATCGCAACCGGGGGCGGGGCGGTCATGGACCAGGACAATGTGGACTGTCTTGCCGCTAACGGCGTTATCATTCTCCTGAAAGCCGATATACCCACCATGATTCAAAGAATCCTGGGTGATGAGATGAGCTCCGAGCAACGACCGGCTTTGCTCGATGGCCCCATTCATGCGGAAACGAAGGCCCTGATCAATCAAAGAATGCCGACGTACGAAAGGGTGGCGGACGTGGCTGTAGACACCACCCACCTGGATGTCGATGGGGTGGTTGATCGGATCGTGAATGACGCCTTGCAGGACCTGGCGCTGGATTCATGAATTCAATCCATACATTTTAACCGGAACACCAGTAATCAATACTGCACGAAAGGACTGCGGATGAACGGAAATTCTTTCGGAAAAGCCTTTGTGGTGACCACATGGGGAGAGTCGCACGGAAAGGGTCTCGGAGTGGTTATTGATGGATGCCCGCCTCGTATTGCGCTGAGCCGACAGGATATCCAGAAAGAGCTGGACAAAAGAAAACCGAAAAGCGTTACGGCCAGCACGAAACGCAAGGAGCCGGATAAGGTGGAAATACTCTCCGGCCTGTTCGAGGGAAAAACCACGGGAACGCCTATTTCTCTTGTCATCTACAACAAGGACCCTGACAGCAAAGCATACGACACGATAAAGGATGTTTTCAGGCCCGGCCATGGAGATATTACGTATTTCAGGAAATACGGCATTAGAGACCATCGCGGCGGTGGCAGGGCTTCGGGCAGAGAAACGGCGGCCCGGGTCGCCGCAGGAGCTGTGGCCAAAATGGTCTTGAACCAAAAAGGCATTCAAGTGACGGCCTATACGGTGGAACTTGGAGGCGTCCGGGTAAGCCACCGAGACATGGAAGTCATCGACAGCAACTATTTTTTCGCCCCTGATTTGGATGCGGCCCAACGCATGGAAGCGCGCATCAAGGCCGTCAAGGCCTCCGGCGATTCCGCCGGCGGCATTGTGGAAGTCAGGATCAAAGGATGCCCGCCCGGACTCGGGGAGCCGGTCTTCGACAAGCTGGACGCCGACATTGCAAAGGCCCTGATGAGTATCGGCGCCGTGAAGGCCGTCGAAATCGGCGTCGGCCTCGAGGCGGCACGATTGCTCGGATCCCAATGCAATGACGAAATCACCCCGGAAGGTTTCCTCACCAATCGTTGCGGTGGAATTCTTGCCGGAATATCCAACGGGGACGATATTGTGGCCAGGGCGGCCGTCAAGCCCATCCCCTCTATCAGCATTGCGCAGCAAACCATTGATGTCCAATCGGAGCCCACCACGGTTTCCATAAAGGGAAGACATGACATTTCCGCCATTCCCCGCATCGTCCCTGTGTGCGAAGCCATGGTCCGGTTGGTTGTGGCGGACCACCTCTTAAGGCAAAAAACGCTGAGCTGAATTCCCGCCTCCGGCGTAGGCGGCCGCAGAAAGTCCCGCCGAAAAACGCGTGCAACGACCAATGACGCCACAGTGTATTGCCGGCCTTGCCTACATCGGTGGTTTGCTGGAAAGCGAAAAGTAAAAAGGCCCCTGGCGTGATTGGGGGACGCCGGGGGCCTTAAAAAGGAGGTTTCACACGACGGAGAATCCCTCCTGTCGTGCCTGTTGCGGGCCCCTGAGAGCAAGCAAACCCAATCTTTTATTTTTTGAAGGGCGTTCCTTCAGGGGCCGGCAAGGCAAAGGCAGAGCAACGCGTGCCCCGCCGATCCTTTACACATCAAGACTGTCACTCCTACATGAAAATAATGTGCCAATAACAGGTAATGGGCGGTTTCCCTTTTTTTTTAATTGGTTGCCGTCATCAGCCGTTACACCGGCCCCGTTGTAACAGGGTAATAATAGTGCTTTGTTGAGAAAATAAATACCAAAGGTTAGCATTCAATGTAACAGTATCCGGACTTTCCCGTGCCGGTAAAAAGCCGAACATTTTAAGGGCGCCCCCAAAAAAAATGAGCCCCTGAGGGGCGGGCGAAAACCTCCGGGGCTCAAAACTTTTTATTCGGACAGACCATATCCCTGTCCGTAATTTTTTGGTATCAATTTGGTTAAGGACAGTCAAGAAAAAAACGAACAAATTCCATGCATTACCATACCCGTTTGGTATGAAATAGGATCACAACGCCTCCAACAGCCTTTCGTGGATGTTGTCAAACCCTCCGTTAGACATGATGAGAACCACATCGCCCGTTTTGGCGGTATCACTGAGGTATTCAATGATAGTATCCGTATCGGGGAAATAGAACGCCTTTTTTCCTCTCGCCTTGAGGTCCTGCGTCAATTGTTCCGAGGAAAACCTTTCGTCGGTAGAAATCTTTTTCAGCAAAGGGGGTTTTCGAATGCACACCATGTCCGCATCGTCAAAGGATTCAGCATAATCGCCTTGAAAAACCTTCCGCATACTCGAATTGGTCCGGGGTTCAAAAACAGCGACGATTCTTTTTCCTCCATAAAAGTTACGCACCGCCGCCAGTGTTTCCTTGACTGCCGTGGGATGATGGGCGAAATCATCCAACACGATGACGCCCTTTTTCTCCCCTCGGATTTCCTGGCGCCGCCTGATACCTTCAAAGGTTTCCAGTCCTTTGGCAATAATGTCGGCAGGAATCCTCAGGTCGTCAGCCACAGCAATAACAGCCAGTGCATTCATTAGGTTGTGCCGCCCAATGAGTCTGGACCTGAATGTCTCGTACTTTTCTCCCCGTTTCAATACGTCGAAACACGTCCAAGGAGGCTTGACGGCAACATTGCCGACCCGCCACGGAGACTTGTCTCCGACACCGTAAGATGACGTCCAGCAGCAAGCCTTGCCCAGAAGTTCCATGACAATGGGATCCTGGTCGTAACCTACCAGAAGACTGTCCTCCGGCAACAATGCCACAAAATCTGAAAACGCCTTTTTTACCTGAATCAGGTCTTTGTAGATATCAGCATGGTCAAATTCTACGCTGGTGAGAATAGCCTGGGATGGTGTGAAATGAAGAAACTTCGGCCCTTTGTCAAAAAATGCCGTGTCGTATTCGTCGCCCTCCACCACAAAGTAGGATCCCTGCCCTACATTGTAGTTGCGACCCAAGTTCTTCAAAATCCCACCCACCATAAAAGTCGGATCCAGGCCTGCGGACACGAGAATCCAGGACAACAAAGCCGATATCGTGGTTTTTCCGTGGGTACCTGTAATGACCAGCGACCCTTTGCCTGTGGCAAAAAATCGGTTCAACGCTTGCGGAAGCGAGCAAAACGGGAGATCCATCTCAACCATGGCCACCACTTCAGGGTTATCTCGGGATACCGCATTGCCCACAACGACCAGATCGGGACGACGGGAAAGGTTCTCCCTACGAAACCCTTCGGAGATCTTGATACCCAGTGCTGAAAGAAACGTGCTCATAGGAGGATACACGTGCTGGTCCGAACCGGTAACCTCATAGCCGGCTTCCTTAAGCATACCCGCCAACGCCCCCATGCCCGTGCCGCACACGGCCGTCAAATGGATTCGTTTGACTTTTTGGGGGATTCGGTTGTTTTTCAAAACATCCATATCGCCTCTCTGTGGTTTTGCGCGTTTCCGCACCCGTCGCGCACGGGGCGGGGATATAAAGCCGCCTTGGCCTTATAACCTACGCCGACGTTTCCGTCTACCGGATACAGCGCCCACGCATAAGCGGGAGCGCATGCCGCAACGAACGGAAAGGAAAAATGCCCGGATTTTCGTGCCTTCGACCTTTCGTGTTTTCGTGGTGCGTTTTATCGTTTTTGATTCCGGTTTGTCCGAATCAAGAAGTTATGCGTGTTTCGAGGATCCACTGTTTCCGGTTCACTGCCGACACCCAAACATTTACAACACCGGCATGGTTGGAATATTCCACAGATTCCTTATGGCGTGGTCGTAGATATCGGGAATGGTTTTCTCCCAAAGCCGGACCGGCAACTGTTGGATATTCTTTTTGCCTGAAATCGCAAACAGGAACAAATACTCCACAATGTACCTGACGTTTCTGGCCACCGAAGATCGGTACCCACCCTGATTCCTTTGAGCAAGGATCATTTCCTCATGCATACTTCGGCCGAATTCCGACTCGATCACGTTCGGATAGTTGCTGATAATCACCTCAACATTCACGCTGTCTTCCGCCGACTCAACAAAATTGTTGAAATCAGAAATCACGGCATCCCTGTCCATACCTCTGGTCCCAAACACCTCCGCAACGCTTTGATCAGGCGCCCGACGCGCCAGGTCGTTCAAGTCAAGCTTCAAATTGACGATATAGTTGGTAGCCTCGTAGTTGCCGCGATGCTTCTCCTTTTCCAACACGGTTGCCGGGCCATCATTCAAAAAAGTCTCCAGACCGGCCGTTTTATCCTCCTCCGCAATGACTTTTACGCCTGCAACATCGTGAATCGCAGATGCCGTCAAAGTGTCTTCATCCGGGCGAAACACCCCCTGCCGCAGTTTTTTCAGAAAACGCCTTTCGGCATGAATGAATTCTTCTTGCTGTTCCTCCGGAAGGGTGATGAGTCTTTCCTTGGAAATCCCCAATTGCGCCGCGCGTTCCCAGGCCAACGCATCAGCGCCCTTTTTGATTTCTTCAAATACGACTCCAATCATGCGCCGGGAGGTTTTTTCCGCCACCCTTCGAAATCGTTTTATTCGCGAGTGACCAAGATAGGCCGGATTCTCCCGAGGTCCCAGACAATAGACCCTGCCGCGAAAAGGCGTTGACCTGTAGAAATCTTCAGGGTACTTCCGATACCTCTCTCGAATATAGTCAAGCCGTTCATTATGGTATGGCGCGGCATTCAGAATGAAATCCTTGAATTCTCCTTTTGTATTGACCACAAAAGTCCAAATGGGATCATCGTAAAGATGATTGAAGAGAGCACTGCAGAAGTCATTCAGATATAGATTGACGAGGTAGACGTTGAAGTTGACAATGCGTTTTACGGCATCACAGTCTTCCTGGCGAAGATCATCGCACATCCACCGAAACATGATGTCTTCAAGTTCTTGTCTGTGCAGCAAACTGGTCAAGCGTATCATAAGCAGAAAATATTGCAGGCCTCCGCCTAAAGCAAGTTAAAATCTCGACGGGGCTGAGGACGTCGGGAAGTCCGTGCAAGCCCCAAGAAATTCACGGCTATGAAACCGATACGATGGCCTCCATCACCGTATTGTGCAGCAACGGACGAAACGCCTTGATCTTGTCGTTGGCCCGCGTGGGATGGACCCGGTTTGTAAGGAGAATGACAACGACTTCCCTGTCCAGATCCATCCAAAAGGAAGTGCCTGTAAAGCCCAAGTGCCCCACGCTGTGATTTGAAAAATACCTCCCACTGCTGGAATCCGGTCGTGTCGGCGTGTCGAACCCCAACGACCAACTGCCGGCGTCAAACCGGCGATCAAAAAAGGTTTGCACGGTTGCCTGTTCAAAAACACCGGACACTGTCCGCCCCGCATAGGTTTCCAGCAAATGCTGCAACAGTCTGAACACATCCGGAGCCGCCCCGAATAATCCCGCATGGCCTGCCACGCCGCCTACGACGTACGCATGGTCGTCGTGGACCTCGCCTTCCAGGATCTTATGCCGCCACGGGCAGTCCTCGGTCGCGGCAAAAGGACCACTCCTTCCGGCCCTTGTGTCGGTCAACGGAATGAAAAACAGCCGCTTGAGTTCCAAGGGGTCGAAAACCGTTTCTTGGACAAATTGGTCCAGAGATGCTTTGCTCGCCGTTTCAACCGCCCATTGAAGGATCATAAACCCCAGATCGCTATACAGACACACTTGACCCGGCCGGTGGACCAGGGGTTCTGCAAGCACCCGTTTTCTGAGATCCTCTTTAGCCGCGGCCGCAGGCAGATCTCTTAGTTTCTCGAAGTAGGGCCTATAGTCCGGAAGGCCGGAGACATGGCCTAGGAGCTGGCCGATCGTAACGTTGTTCTTGTCCGTGAGCGCAAAATCCGAAAAGATATTTCCCAGGGTTTCGTCCAGGGCGACCTCGCCGCGCTGAACCAGAACCATGAGAGAAGTTGCAGTGGCAAGCGGCTTGGTCAACGAGGCCAGGTCGAAAACCGTACCGGCGGTCATGGCCCGTTTCGGCGAAAGGCCGGCGAAACCAAAAGCTTCCGAAAAAAGCAATGCGCCTTTGTGGGCTACCAGTAGCACCGCGCCCGGATAGACGCCGTGTTCCACGCCGTGTTGCATGAGATCCCGAACCGCTTTCACGTTATCACGCCTTCAACGGCAGGTCCCTTGAACCAAAGACTGAGATCTTCGGTATCAAGGGTCGCTTCCAGCCCTATGGGCAAGGTGATGTTTTTTTCCCCATGTCCCAGATCAGCACCGGCCAGTATCGGAACCGGTCGATTCTGAAAAGCCTTTTTCACGATACCGTATACGTCTTTTATATCCCCACAATCCTCAAAAGATCCGAGAAGAACGCCCGCGACACCATCCAGTTGCCCGCTCAAGTCAAGATGTGAAATCATACGATCGATTCGATAAAGCGCCTCGCCTCGGTCCTCCAAAAAAAGGATGTGCCCGCTAAGATCCGGCGCGTAAGGCGTGCCGATAAGATGGATGAGCGTGGCAAGATTTCCTCCCAGCACAGGCCCTGTAGCCCGTCCGGGTTTAAGGACTTCGGGACGAGCGGGCGTCAAGACAAGAGGCGTGTTTGTTGCAACAGCATGCATCAAACCTGAAATGGTGGCATCAGAACTCTTTGCCAAAGAAGTCACTAGGGGACCGTGAAAAGTCACCATGCGGCACCGTTGGTAAATAGCTACCAACAACGTCGTGATGTCACTGAATCCGACCAAAACCTTTGGATGTTTCTTGATGAACTCAAAATCCAGGAGGGGAAGAAGCTTCATACAGCCAAACCCACCGCGGGCGCAAAGAATGGCTCTGACCTCGGGATCGGCGAAAAGCTCCATGAGGATTTCAGCCCGTTGCGCATCGGTGCCCGCGTGGTACCCTTTTCTTTTGAAAATGCTTTTGGGAATGCTCACGGTAAACCCAAGGGATTCGAGAACGGCAACCCCCTGTTCAAAGGCTTCCAGGTCAAAGGGCGAGGCCGGCGCGGCAATGCCGATGGTATCGCCCGGCCGAAGGATGGGGGGAGTGATCACAGGCTCTTTCATGTTTTAACGCTACCATAACCCATCCAAATATGTAAAGATTTCTCCAGAATTCCTTGGCCCATCGAATCAACGGAACGTTTTAAGTTTCAAATCTTAGGTGTCAGGCAAAATCGATCAACAAACAAATGTTTCCCAAAACCACACCAAAGGCCCCGGGTTTTCTTCTTTCTTTTCGCTATTAACACCTCACTCCTAACTTTCATATCGGCCCCGTGTACCCTTCCTCCTCCATGTCCTTGGCCCCAAGTCCTTTTCAAACTGCGAACCCCGGAAAATGACTCACAAATCGGATGAATTGTTGACACTCGAGAGGTATGGTGTTAAAAAGAGACTGCAATTTGGCGGGGCGTAGCGCAGTCTGGTAGCGCACCTGAATGGGGTTCAGGGGGCCGGAGGTTCAAATCCTCTCGCCCCGACCAATAAAATCAAGGGGTTACAGAGTTTTTGTAACCCTTTTTTTATGGCATTTTTTTCCGGGGTACAAGATAGGGTACAAAATAAAAAATAATCAGGCACAAAAAAAGGCCGACCAAACCGGTCAGCCCTAAAGTTTTCTGTGCTCGTACTATCTATGTTTCGTCGCTGTCTGGCTTGTGACGGGTTTCACTATTGTGGGGTTTCCCCACAACCCTAGTCTCATTTTTGAGACTGCTTGAGGCCCGCAACCTCGTAGTGGTGACGCCAAGATAGTTTGTCAGTACGTACTGACAATTTGAAGCGCCCGTGCTTGTCCGTGCCGGATAACTCCGTCAATGACGGAGCTTGTTCTTCCCAACCCATGACACCACCCCCTGCTTGTGATAGTTTTCACTTTTGGAAGGTTTTCTTCCACTCCATGTCGTATTGCCGCCGCCTGGTCGCGGGATCGGGCCTTCTCATGTTGTGGGACTTTTTCCACAACATTTCCGCCAGAAGCTCACCGGCCCAAAAACACCCCATGCCAAGGTATTCACCTAGCGCCTATGTCCCGCCATACGGCCTTTCGCTAAGCCTCTGCCGCGAACCCGCTTGGTTAAAGCGTTTGCGCCGGTTTCCCGGTCTGGCAATGCGTCGGTGTAGTTGGGTTGGTTGGATAGGGTAAGCAAAAGAGTCCAAAATTCGCGCTTCTCATCATCGTTTCTCCGTGGACAGGCTCGGCACTTCAAAGGCTTGTCGCCGTTTCTGCCAGCTTCAACCAGGCATGCGTTTCTGTGGCTGCACCAAATGCCGGTAAGATCATGTTTTGGCATGAATTGTTTGGAGGTTTGGACTATTCGTTGTCTTGCAGTAGGTTATGTTTACGTAAATACGCCGTTTGTTTCCCCTTCGGCCATCCGGCCCGCTCTTGCAAGTCGATGTGATCCGCTGTGTCCGCATCAGCAACGCCGTGATACCAAAACGCCGCAGGGCGCCGCCCAGGGTTTCTCTTGACCCAGGCATCGGCTATCGTCGGCCAGTATTTTGTAAAAAGCTCACG
>CAYSGJ010000071.1:0-13842 GCA_964430705.1 uncultured Desulfobacterales bacterium
GGGATATTGATTGTGGCGGGGGGGGGCTTTTTTTTTCTTCTGGGGTTTTCCGGGGAGGGGAAGGGTAAAAATTACGCGGATGGCGATAAAAAGTGCAAAACAACTGTCGGTTTGACAGAGGATGGGGGTGACGTCGTGGAAAAAGAGCCCATTGAAACAGATGTAACGATGCATGAACAGGACGTTCTTTCAGACTCCCTGCCCGAAGGTGTTGAGATTAAAATCGGCGAATACACGGTGGATCCTCTTGCAATGGTTTATCCGGATATGGGCAAGCAGGATTTCGAGGCTCTTAAGATCAGCATTAAAAAAAACGGCCTGAGGAATCCCATTGTGTTGAAAGACGGCAAAGTTGTCGATGGCAAGAACCGTCTTAGTGCTTGTGTCGAACTTGGAATTGAGCCGCAAACGGTTAACTGGGATGGTGAGGGATCGGTGGTCGAGTTTGTTGTTGATATGAACCACAATCGACGGAATTTGACTAAAAGCCAGAAGGCTATGATTGCCCTTGATCTAAAAGCCCACTACGCCGTCGAGGCACGAAAGAGGATGCTGTCGGGTAAGAAGGTCGACCCTGTGTCAAAATTGCCACAGGGTGAGAAGGGAACTGCTCGAGCATTGGCTGCAAAAAAATTGGGCGTTTCAGAAACGTATGTGAGAGACGCCGAATTCCTCCGAGAACAGAGTCCCTACCTTGCAGAATGTGTGAAAGACGGTTCTATGACCTTATCCCAAGGTTTTAGAGAACTCGAGAAGCAATGCAAGGTGAGAGGTCGCAACGAAGACGTCGGCTATCTTTATGTCGAGTTCGATTTGCCTTCGAACGTATATCTGACCGCCAGAAGCCGCGGGGCGGACTTGGATACCAACGAAATTATGGCCCAGGTAAAATTTAAGAATACGGAAACGGCGAACACCGAAGCTCTGACGAAGGCTGCTGAAGCAGTCAGTAAGGCGAAAATAAAAAGTGTCAGCTTTAGACCGACGGGGCACCTTGAAAGGCAAATAGCGGAAAAACCGGATGTAGAGGAATCGGGGAGAAAGTTGGAGAGGGTTTATGGTGTCAACAATATGATGATTATCGCTCCTCACGGCGTCTTCGAGGACGATCAATACACGGGTGTTGTTGCCCGTGAAATGGCAAGAAATCTGCGGTGCCATGCCATCATAAATGAAGTAATTCCGAAATCGGAAATGGATCTGAACGACGTTCGAACGCTGTCGGAGGAAGTAAAGAAACAGCTGATTGATCCGATGGTTGCTTTCAGGGAAACATGGAAGTCGCCCTTCATTGTTCTCATTCACGGATGTAAGGATGACATAGCCGGTAAAAACGACATTCTGATGGGATTTGGTCAGGGAAAGCCTCAGCGACTGACAATCGACAGTTTAATCTATGGCCAAATATTGAAAAGCGCGGAAAGAAACAAGTTGAAAAACAAGTTGAAAATGGTGAGTGCGCCAGAAAGCTCCGACATGTGTGCAAGGGCGGAACATAACCTGAATCAGCTCTTTAAAGGCCAGGTGAATTCGATTCAATTAGAGATCAAGCTGACCGGATTAAGGGACAGAACTGAGCATGCGATCAGGACCGGTAAAAAGCTTGCGAGAGTGTTCGGGGTGTTTCTGACTGAAGAAAAAGTTGCAGCCGAACCTGGAACGGTTGAATACCGACTATTGGCTGATCCCAAATTTTCTGCACCACCATCGCTGAAGCTCAAGGTTTCACGTCCAGCCAGTGGTGAAGCTGCGTCCGTGCCAGACTCAAAGAAATCTGTAAGTGTCGGCAGGTGAGGCAATGACGAACTCCCACGGTTGACAGATTGTTTTTCTCGATCTGGTAAATGAGCGAGCAGAATCCTTCACGGCCAAGCCGTAGGGTGACGGCCATCTTCGATTTGGTCATTCAGATCATTGGAGGTGTTTCCTTTCACTGTCGCTGTCTACGTGTTCGCTGAACGTACACTCAACCTGTCGTACTCCAGCATGTCCCCGAATTTGGGCCGATTTTCCGATAATTTCCACTGAGTTTTCCGGTATTTTTGCGCATTGTTTTGGGATTTGAATTCTTTTTCAAGTCCTAGATGAACTGGTGTTCTTCATTACAACATACTAAGATTACTATTATTATGCTACGTTAAAGGAAACTGACAATAGTGTCCTTTACGGTTCTCTGGGCAGGCAAACGCACACACTTTCCGTTGAATCGTTCTTTCCAGCCGAGGCGGCTATTTTGTTTGCCGGTCAGATGGCTTTTGAAAGGTTGACTTTAGACGAAATCTGTGGTGTAAAAAAAGACTTTCGTTACGGAAGCGATGTTTAAGAAACGTATTAAAAACGTAGAAAACGTAGAAAGACTGTGAAAAGTTTTACCACATACACAGAGTGTATTTGCGGGAAAAGTGGAAAACTTTTACCACTAAAATCCGATGTTCTACATTTTTGTAGGAAAAATGGTAATTTGAATTACGCGCCCGTAGCTCAGTTGGATAGAGCGCCGGACTTCGAATCCGTAGGTCGCCCGTTCGAGTCGGGCCGGGCGTGCCAGTAAAATCAAGGACTTAGCGAGGACCGTTGGGTCCTTTTTTTTTGTTGAAAGCCCCATGTTTGCCCAAATGATAGCGCAGCGGTTCAATCGACGGAAATTCATCGTTCAGAACAAGACCAGGGAGCCGATACATTATTGAAAACAGACAAGAGGTTTCGTTGAGGTGTTCTTAACGTACACACATGGTGATTTTAGGATAAACTCTGGTGACCATAATTGCTACTCAAGGGGCCATGGCTCTCACATGGGGAACAGTCAAGAATTACTGACTTAAAAAATCCGAAATGATATAAATCCCTGAAAATGCATTCCCTGTTTCTGCCAAATCAATAATGTGATATAAGACAAGGAGACAAAGGAGGCGGCTCGGAAAGTCTCAATCAGACTCCCTTTATTACAAGAAACTCATATCATCATGCCCAATCCAAAAATCATGGCAAGCGGTGGATTTTGGGCATTGAGATGGGAGGCGCCCCAAGTGCGGCTCAATTGTTTTAACAGCAATGGCGGCAGTGGATCCAAGCGATGCATGGTCCTTATTACCCTGTTCATCCTGTTGTCGGTTTTTCTTTTCGGTGTGGGGTGCCACGCCCCTGATGAGGACACCGTGCCGGGGACTGAAACGCAGGGAGTCAGCGGCACCGAGATTCTTGTGGGCTCTTCTTTGGCCTTAAAAGGCCATGCCGGCTTCCTGGGAACCCAGACGTTTCGCGGGGCAATGTGTTATTTAAACCATGTCAATGCTCAAGGCGGCGTCCACGGCCGCACCATCAAAGTCATCGCCCGAGACGACAGCTACGATCCGCCCAAGTGTCTTGCCAATACGCAGGAGTTGATCATCAATGATCAGGTTTTTGCCCTGTTCTGTTACGTGGGAACCCCTACCACGGTGCGAATATTGCCCCTCATTGAGGAAGCAAATATCCCGCTTCTGGGGATGTTCACCGGCGCCAATGCTTTACGCGACCCGTTCAACCGTTGGCTGATCAACATTCGAGCCTCGTATTATCAGGAAACCAGAGCCGCCGTAACCCATCTTTGCAGAGATCTGGGCCTGAAAAAGATCGCGGTTTTCTACCAGTATGATGCCTATGGATTCGACGGCCTCACCGGTACCGAACTCGCTTTGAAGGAATTCGGCCTGGTTCCCGTTGCGGGAGGGTCTTACAATCGCGGCACGCTCGACGTGCAGGAAGGACTGAACAAAATCATGAATTCCGGCGCCGAGGCCGTCGCAATGATCGGCACCTATGATCCATGCGCCAAATTCATTAAAATGGCGGACGAAATGGGATTCAGGCCCGTCTTCTATTTGGTTTCTTTTGTAGGCGCCGATGAACTGGCGCGACGACTGGAAAGCCACCGGGGAATCACCGTGATCATGTCGCAAGTCGTACCTCCGCCCAAAAGGAAAAATCCCGGTTCGCTGCTGATCGGAGACACCGGCTATATCACCTTGCTCAACCGATATTTCCCCGAAGACGAGCCTAATTTCGTGGGATTGGAAGGTTTTATCAATGCACGGGTATTCATCGAAGGCCTGCAACGGGCCGGTCGAGACCTCACACGAGAGGGTTTTATCGATGCCATTGAATCCATCCGTAATTTTTCGCTCGGGCAGGATATTAACATCTCTTTCAGTCCGACCGATCACCAGGGTCTGGACCGGGTGTATTTTACACTGCTGGAAAACGGAGAATTTTTCCTTGTCAAGGATTGGGCCGACATCAAAGCCCACTGGACGGCATCTCAAGCCGGTTTGCCATAAAGCAGGATTGGATTGTGGAATTCACAAAACGGTTCCGGGATATCACCCTTAAGAACAAGTTCTTCTTTTCCACCTTGGCCGTCATTCTGACGATCAGCGTCATTATTGCCTTTCTGGCCCGCTGGATCCTTGTATCCAGCCTGATCTCAGAGCTGGAATTACGCGGCATCGCGATCGGCCGAACCATTGCCGAACGCAGCAGCGGCTTTATTCTGGACAAAAACTATCCGGAATTGCTCAGCCTTATTTTCGATGAGGCCAAGTTGAAAGAGCGCCGGCACCTGGTCTCCTACATCTTTGTGAGTGATCGCGACGATGACGTGATCAGCCATACGCTGACCAGACCGTTTCCGGAATCTTTACGCATGGCCAATCCGGTGCCTCCCGGGGAATCCAAGAGCGTGAGACTGTGCCGGTTCGGCGACCTCACGGCCTATGATATCGCCATCCCGGTTACCCAAGGGATCTACCGCATCGGCACCGTGCATGTCGGCTTGAACAAGGATCACGCGGACAACCTGGTCGGCAAACTGCGTTTCACATTCTTGGGATTCCTTTCCATGGTGGTTGTGATCATCTTTTTGATCAGCCACAGGCTGGCGAAATACATCACCATGCCCATCTCGAATCTTACGCGAATCTCGGATGAGCTGAGCAAGGGAAACTTCGACGTAAAATTGGACGATCAACTCTCCAACGGAGGGTATGCAGTAGAATGCCCCGCTTTGACCGATACGGAACTGCCCTGCTGGCACTTGGATGGAACGCTTGCCCTGGAACAAAGCGCCGAAGTCGATCCGAGTCGCCTTCCCGGGTGCAAAGACTGTCGTTTCTATCGCCCTCACAAGGGCGATGAGGTGGCTCAGCTGGCAGCCTCTTTTTACAACATGATCTGGAGTATTCGTTTATACCGTCGACGCTTGCGCGAATCGGAAAAAAAATATCGTTCTCTTTTTGACAGCGGTCCGGATCCCATTTTTGTGGTCGATCACCTCACCTTTCAAATCCTGGATGCCAACCCCAGGGCCGTGGAAGTCTACCGCTACGACAAGGAGGAGCTAATCGGCAAGTCGTTCTCAGAAGTAAATCCCGAGCCGACCCGCGAGCAATTTCAATCCCTGCTCGACGACGATAACGCCCAGGGACTGGTCAATTATCCCAAAGTGCTTCACTACAAAAAAGGCCGCATGCCTTTCTACGTAAACCTGCACGCATCCAACATCACTTACAAAGGCAAGCCGGCCATTGTCCTTGCATCCACCGATATCACGGAGATGATCGAGAAGGATGCCCAGTTGATACAAACCAGCAAATTGAAATCACTGGGGGAAATGTCCGCCGGCATCGCCCACGAACTGAATCAGCCGCTGAATGCGATCAAAATGGGAAGCGATTTTTTGGCTATGATGGTTGACCACGAACGGAAAATCCCCCCCGGAAATCTGAAGGACGTGGTCAGGGAAATGAGCGCCCAGGTCGATCGTGCCGCTGAGATCATCAACAACCTGCGCTCATTCGGACGCAAGGCCGACTTGGTCATGGAACACGTGGATATAAACAAACCGATTCGAGCGGTCTTCTCTCTGGTCGGCCGGCAATTTGAGCTCGACAACATCCGCATCAACCTGGAACTGGCCGAATCGGTCGACACGATCATGGCGCACGACAATCGTTTGCAGCAGGTTTTCTTCAACCTGGTTGCCAACGCGCGCGATGCCATCAACGAAAAAAATGAGCGCGCGTCCCGCCCAAACGCGGGGCACATTGCGATTCGAACGTATCAGGAAGATCACCATGTCGTGGCCGAAGTCGAAGACGACGGCATCGGCATTGCCGAGTCGGTGCGGGACAAGATTTTTGAACCCTTTTTCAGCACCAAGGAAAGCAGCATGGATATGGGCCTCGGCCTGGCTATTACCTATGGAATCGTCAAGGACTATGGAGGCGAGATACAGGTTGTCAGCCAAGAAGGGCTCGGCACCACATTCAAACTCAGATTTGCGGCCGCGTGAACAATACCCACGCGGCTTGACATCGCGATGAATCTGCATCGCGGCGCCCGCGAGCGGCAAGAAAAGGACAGAGGATGGAAAAAGTTCTGGTCATCGATGATGAAAAACCCACACTCATGATGTTTGGATTGACCCTGTCCGCTTACGGCTATACAGTGCTGGAAGCCGAAAACGGAGAAAAAGGGCTGGAGATCTTTCAACAGGAACGTCCGCGGATTGTCTTAACAGACATCAAGATGCCGGGCATGAACGGAATAGAGGTATTGCGACGCATCAAGCAGATTGCACCGCAAACCGAAGTCATCGTGATCACCGGTCACGGGGACATGGACCTTGCCATCCAGGCACTGAACCTGGATGCCACGGATTTCATCAACAAACCGATTCAACAAGAACTCCTGGAAAAGGCCCTCAAACGCGCCCAGGAACGCTGTCGCCTTGCCGCCGAACGGGTGGAGGCCTTTTCTTTGAGACAGGAACAAAACGCCGCCGTCATCGTCGTGCGAAGCGGCATCACCGCGGAATCCGAATCCCAGCTTCAGGACCTGTATCGGGAAGCGCTTGCCCTGGGCAAAAACAGGATCGTGCTCCATTTTTCGGAAAACGCCGCTGTCAGCGGTGCCGGTATAGCGGTTTTGACGCAACTCCTGTTGGATAGTCAGAAACAGGGGAAAACCGTTGTGGCGGCCGGATTGTCGCAAAATTTAAAAAAAGTGTTTGAAATTGTCGGTTTGGCTAAACTCGTGCCTCTGTTTGTCTCACTGGAGGACGCCTTGGCATAGCGGGTCGACGTAGCGGCAACCCGGTCGGGATTCCGCACGGTAAACCTTTTGTCGAAAAATGTTTTTCACGCAAAGGGAGAGTCTCATGAAAGTTTCTACATGGATCCTATGCATTGCACTTTCCTGGGGTGTCTTGGGCGCCATATTCCCCGCCGAGCCGGGCGACTGCGCCGGAATCCCTAAAAAAGGAGATACCCTTCCCGCATTTAAGATGCAGGCGCCGGATTCCGAAAAGACAAGAGCCTATCTGGGCGTCACCCAAGAGGCGTTTCGCATTTCGGACCTTCCTTGCCGGCTTTTACTCCTTGAAATCATCGGCGTCTATTGTCCGCAATGTTATCAGCAGGCCCCGCTTTTCAACAATATATACAACCGCATTGAAAAGAGCAAATTCAAAGGCCAAATCAAAATGCTTGCCCTGGCCACGGGCGCCACGGACATGGAAATTGCATTCCTTCAAAAAGAGCAACAGTACGCTTTCCCGATCCTGTCCGATCCTACTTTTGACATCCATAAGATGCTTGGAGAACCCCGTACGCCGTTTACCATGTTGATTGATCCAAACGGCAAGATTTTGCATACCCACATGGGCGTGATGGAAGATATGGACGCGCTTTGGAAAATGATGACCGAAATAATTCGCTGAAAGCCATGTCTCAGCCCGATCCCCCCTTTTCAGAAGCCGACCAGCAAACACCGCTTACCCCGGAGGAACTGGACGAACGCATTTTTCACCTAAAAACCCTCTATGAAGCGTCATGCGAGATACCCGGCCTTGTCCGGCCCAAGAAAATCATGGAAGCCTTTTTGCTGACCTCCATGGGTGTAGCCGGAGCTACACGGGGACTTGTCGTTTTTTTTAACGCACAAACCGGACAAGGAGATCTCGTCCACCGGGGATTGGACACAAAGGACGCAAAAGTCTGGCAAGAACAGATTGTTCGCATCGGACAATACCACTTTCCTCCGGACTACCTGCTCAGCGCGGCAGCACAGGCCCGCAGCATCCAAATTGTGAAAGAACGCCATCCGGAGTCCCTGCCCCCCGACATGGAACTTATGCTAAAAGGTATGGTCAACGAGACCTATGGCGTGTTTGTCGGCTTGGAAGACAGTCTCAAGGAAAAGCCCTTTGCGCAGGCGGATGTCTCCGTGATCCTCCATCTTGCCGGAACCTTGGTAAAATCCCTTGCCCAGACCCTTTGCACCCAACGGATTCACCAGCTTAATGCGGATTTGGTTCGTCAGAGCACATCCCTTCAGGAGGCCTTGGGCCGCGCCGATAAAGCCCATCAGGAGCTGGATCGAAAGGTGTTTCACCTGAAGACCCTCTATGAACTCACCGCCGAGTTGAGTCCGATCAACCAATCTGAAAAACTCTTGGAAACGTTTCTATTGATGGCAATGGGCGCCGTGGGGTGCGGTCAAGGCATTCTTCTGATTTTGGACCGGGGCGGCCGCACAGTACACACCGCCGCCCGCGGAACGGATCTTGACCGCGAATGGTCCGTAGAGGCGGTTGAAAAATTGCTTTACCGGGGATTTCATCTGGCCGAGAATCGACGTCTGGAGCCCATGTCGGCAACCTTCATCAACGATCCACAACAGGTGCTGGACGAGCCTGAAACGGGCCTGGTCGTGCATACGGCGTTTTTGTTCACAGTGGACGACTCCTTGCTGGGTCTGGTAGGCTTGGGAGTGCCGTTGAATAAGACTGTCCTCGGACCGGAACAGCGGGATCTGCTTCGCGGTTTGACCAAAAGCTTCATGATTTTTCTCAAAAACGTCCGGTCCTACGAGTTGGTGCAGGCGCTCAATACCGATTTGCACCGGACCAACGAACAGTTGCGCCGGACCATCTCCGACCTGACGGAAGCACGCGACCAGATCCGGATCCTTGAAATCGCCAAGACCCGCCTGAAACAACTGGTTGCCCACGAAGTAGATCGGCTGGGCCGATTCCGCCCTGTCGATGTGGTGTTGATCTTGGCCGTTGCCTGTTTTCTGGCTTTCTTCTTTAACCTTTCAAACCCGAACGGCATCCCTCTTTTCCCGGAGCGTTTTTCTGAAGCAGCGGATTTAAAGGCGGATCCCGAATTTGCTCGTCATCTGGTCACGCAAGAAGACGCCGTTCTGGTAGATGCCCGACCTCAGGAGCTATTCAAACGCAAGCACATCCCTGAAGCAATCAATGTTCCAGCGCCTCTGTTTGACATCATTTATCCGATGAAAATCGCTTCCAGGCTTATGCCGAACCAGACCGTGGTGGTGTACGGACGCACGATCAGCAAGCACTATGATGACGAGGTCGCTTACCGCATCCTTCAACGTCATGAACAGGTCAGGGTTTTGGCCGGCGGAATAACAGCCTGGGAAAAGCACGGATATCCGGTGGCGCCATGAAAGGAATCGATTGGCTGAAAAGAGCTTTAACGCACCCCGCCCTGGGGCTTCTGCTGCGGGTCTATCTCGGCGGCGTGTTTGTGTATGCCAGCATGTACAAAATCAACTACCCTCCGGAATTTGCAGAGACCGTCGCAAGCTACCAACTTGTTCCTGTCTGGGGAGTCCACCTGACCGCATTGATCATGCCCTGGACCGAATTGCTTTGCGGCATATTGTTGATTCTGGGGCTGAGGACCAAAACATCGGCGGCTTTGATAGGAGCGATGCTGTTTATCTTCGGCATAGCCATTGTGTCCGCACTTGTGCGGGACCTGCCCATTGGGTGCGGATGTTTTACCTCGGTGGAGGATCCTCTCGGATGGCATACCCTCGCGCGCGATTTGATGTGGTTGGCTATGGCCGTCCACATCTATTACTTTCCATCGGCACTGCAACTGGAAGAAAGACTGCTCATATCGTTGAAGGGAATTGATGGATGAAATACCTTGGATGGATTAAAGCCGTGCTGATCGTTGGCGTGGTGGTATGCTGCTCTTGTCAATCCGGAACAAAGTGGGAAGGAAAATATGTATCGGAGCCAACGGCTGATACCCCATTTCCCATAACGTTGATCCTCAAGCCCGACGGCAAAGGGTTTTGGATGGGTACGGATCAAAACACCCCGTTTCGATGGAAACAACGAAAAGACGCCATTTGGTTGCATCTCAAAACCGGCGGCGTCCTGATCGCGGAAACCGCCGCTACCGACGATGCGCTGACCGTCGATGTGCCCGGCCAAGGATCCATCCTTTTCAAAAAAGTCCCGGATTAGTATTCTCGCGCAAAGAAACCAAGGCGCAAAGAAAAAGAATATAGTTACCAGTTGTCAGCTGCCAGTTACCGGTTGCCGGGATGGTAGGTCGGGTTGCGGCGGTAGGCGTTACCTGACAAATGCTGATTGATTCTCGCGCAAAGAAAGCAAACAAAAAAACGCACCACGAAGGCACGAAAACACGAAAGAAAAAAAAGCATTTTAGCCGCAGACACACGCGGACACACACAGACAATTGGGCGCTACGCGCCTAAAAGAAAACACTATCATCCTTCACGTACACGCACACGCCTCACGCATACGTTTTATAGTAGGTTGGGTCGAGCTTGCGAGACCCAACAAAATGCTGACAAATCAAGCCCATTCTCGCGCCAAGCCGCCAAGGCGCAAAGAAAAAATTAGGAAAAATTATCACGAAAACACGAAAATTTGAAAACACGAAAAAAAAATATTTTTAGCCGCGGACTGTCAATGCAGTTGCCAGTTACCGGTTGTCGGTTGTCAGCTTGGATAATAAGGCGAGGGGCAAGGGGGACGGATGACCATTGACTATTGACCAATGACCCATAGGTTCACGTACACGTATCACGCACACGTACACGCTCTACCGGTATCGGGCTATGCCTTTCAACCAATGACCAGATGGTAGGTCAACAAAATTCCTTCTTCCCATGGCCATAAATGCAACGTCCACAAACAACCAGGGCCTCCTTTTTGAGGCGGCCCCGATTGTTTGTGCATTTGTTATGTCGTTTACGATTTTTTTGCACGCCTTTTTCGGAATCCTACGAGCCCGGCAAACCCGGCGCCCAACAGCAGAACCGTCGGGGGAATGGGCACGGCGCCCTTGGTTCCCAGCTCCAGGTAGTCCGCCAGTCGGTAATCATCGCCGATCCTGATGATAAAATTTTCAAAGGCCGGCTGGGGCGTCATAAGCGTCTCCAAGCAAAACCAGTTGCCGGACACAGTAATGTCCGACACATCGTTGAAAAGGACTTCAGGGTCTTGATTGTTATAGTGACCGGTGATTTGTATCGTCGGCTCAAAACCTTCCACACTGACGCCTTCTTTTACATGAAAGGCAACCCAAATTTGCTTAATCGGCAATGCTTGTTCATTTTCCAGATTAACGGATATGAACTTTCCATCCGGATTCTCATAGGTGGAATAGGAAAAACTGTAGTCTTTTTCTCCTGCGGCTGTTCCACCTCCGCCCTTCCACATGCCAAGCGTCCAGGACGGAAATGTTACCTGGGCATCGGCAGTATCCCACCAGTCGGGTCGTTCACAACCGTCACATGGTTCCTGCACGACCACACAGGCCTGCGCCTGCACAAAACCCAGACCGATAAAAAGAGCGGCAAAGACGTACAAACCTACCCAAAAACTCCGTCTTTTATAACTCTTATTCGACATCAAGAATATCTCCCCCTTCCAATGTTTTCCCCTTTACAGTCAATTTGAAGACATAATATAGTCCAACATACGTGACCAAAACATTACAACACGATGACAATTCAGTCACAACACGAGAAAACATAATGATTCACGCTACGCCTTTTTGCGCCTCTTCAGCCCAACCAACCCGACAAGTCCGGAACCCAGCAGCCAGACAGCGCAGGGGATGGGGACAACATTGACAGAAGCGTTTCTGAATTCGACCGAATCGTCAAAAGAGTCAGCTGAATTCCAATCGAAAAAGTCTTCTCCGCCCTTCACGACATCGGGATCAAACAACTCAACCTGTGTCGTGCCGATCTTAAGAGCAGTAAAGATTACGTCAGCTATCTTTATCTGTCCATATTCATCCTCAGCATCAATAACCTCAGTGCCGATGGAAAAAAAGTCCGATTCAATTTTGGTGATAGTGTAGCTTGAATCCCAAAAAGTGTCGTTCAACAAATACGAGTCGTACTTGATTATCGTGGGGTCAAAACGCAATCCCCCTCCGGCAGCATAAATACCTCCGGAATCCTCGTTATCTTCCGACGGAAAATCGATATACAGAGTTAGGGTAAAGTCTTGCCCAATTTGCACGTCCATTGTCTCGGGTTCCAAAAAAACCGTGGCAGCACCAGCTGGACTTCCCAAGGGAAGGATCAGAGTTGACAAAGTCAAAACCAACAGAAAATTTTTCATCCTTCTATGTCCTCCTTCTTAATGAATGAAAAAATCTTTTCAAATCTTGCCTCGCAGAGAACTAAGGACAAGCAGGACAGTCTCCCCTATTGAAATCGCCCTTAAATGTTCTCGAATCACTCCGGTTCACCAAACCATCCGCGTTGAAGTCGGCACCGACCGCATAGCCTTCATCGGGAAAGGCCGTATCAAAGGCTCTCTTGAAATCTCTAGAGTCGGATCTGTCGACCTGGCCATCTCCATTGATGTCCCCCTCGCACGCATTATCCACCACACAAATAGTGCCCCCGCTGAAAACGATAGTGGGATCTTCCACGACGGGAAAACCGCCAAGACCGTCAGGGATGCTCACAAAATTATCAAAGGTACTCGTTGGGTCATTCGGATGGTACTTGCCCCGATCCAAACCCAGGTCGCTGACACCGTTTGCCATAGCTTCAAAGACAATCCAGCCAAGCAAAACCTTGCCGCTGAGGCCCGTTGTAGACGTTCCGTTTAAATTCCCACCAATCATTACGACTGAGCCATTGGTATTATCTATTTCCACATCAGGAGTCCTGTACTGGTCCTCCGTAGTCAATGGATCCCCATCACCGTCCATAACCCAACCTGTGTCTGCATCTATAGAGTACTTCTTTGCATCAAAAACCTGCAAGACGGATGGATTGAAAATTACCTTTACCCCCATACTTATCAGTGAATCTGCGTTGTCAGCATAAATATGGACACGCACTTTCCCTCCCACTTCACGCTGCGCTTTTGCAGGTTCGAGCACGATGTCCAAGGCTGAAGCAACGCCAACCACCCCGAACAGACAAGACAATAACAATACAAACGCCGGAAAAAATATCCTGGCCTTCTTCATGCCCTTCGCCTCCTTCTTTTGAAACAAACACATCTCGGGACAATACTCCTCCCTTTTTCCTTGGCCACCACCTCCCGAAATCATAGTAAAAAAAGTCATATTATTCTCTCAATTCTTGAACCTGAAATGGACCGTGCCGGTCTTGCCTGGCAGCGTGCGCCCCGTTTTATGGAACGCTGACTTGGCGGAAAAGGAAGCGATTCCGGCATGTTGCAGCTCTCCCCGCTCCTGAAATTGAACCCAGCTTAACATATACGTTTCTATGTTTGTTTCCCAAAAAAGTCAAAAGAATTCGGCGCGACTACCTACTCAGCAAAAACCCTGCCTAATTGCCCCAACCGCACTCTTTATTAAATAACCTATCATTCCAAATGTTTATGTCACATAAAAATCAACAGAAGTAATCAAGCCGTCCCCCTGGTTGGGTAATCGAGGTTATATTTTGAGAAAAAAATTTCCACTTTAAGCTCGATTGTCATGTTGCGCCGAAGGCGTTACCTGAAGAAATCCC
>CAYSGJ010000072.1:0-3108 GCA_964430705.1 uncultured Desulfobacterales bacterium
CTATAAAGGCCTCGACACATTTCAACGATTTCACTGGATGTCATATCCGGTGTCTTCAAAACCGCTTCGCGCATGTCGAACCGATCATATTCCGTCGGGTCAACTCGAAACCAATTGTTCTTGAGCGCCTCATGATACATGGGCGTCCCCGGATACGGCACCAGCACAGTGGCTTGAAGCATTTCCGCATCCCCGTCCGCCATGAGCTTTGCGGCCAGATCCAGCGTCCGCTGCGCATCTTTCCGGGTTTCCCAAGGATATCCTACAATGGCCGTCAGGTGAACGTCGATCCCGGCTTTCGCGGCGTTGCTGCAACCCCGAATAATATCCGCAACCCCAAGCCCTTTGTTGATTCTGGCAAGGGTATCCTCGTTGGCCGACTCCAGACCAGACTTTATCTTTCGAAAACCCGCTCGTTTCATCAATTCGGGAATCTTGGGATTCCGCAAGTAATCAAATCGCATGTTGCAGGAAAATAAAATTTCCTCATTGAATCCTCGCTCTATCATCCCCTTGCAGAAAGTCTTGAGCCAATGGCCTCCAGGGAACGTGCCGGTATCGTCAAAAATTTCTTTCACCCCATGTTCCCGGATCAAGTATTCGATTTCATCCAGAAGACTTTCTGGCTTTCTGGTTCTGAAACGGGGATAGAGGGTTGTCCAGGAACAAAAAGCGCACTTGCCCCAGGGGCAGTCCCTTCCAACCATGGTATACATAAACGGACGACGCTTTTTCCACTTTTCTCCATAAAGATGGGCTTTGGTAAGCCGCCGGTCGATAAAAGGAAGTGCATTCAGATCATAGTCGAGCTTGAATGCCCCCGTGTTTTTGATATTTGATCCATCTCGATACCAAACCCCAGAAGGCAATGCATCCCCGTCCCTGAGATGTTTTGCCAGCGCAAGTAAAGAGACGTCGTAATTTCCCCCTGTGATTACATAATCGACAGGTGACGCTATCATCGATTCATCAGGTTTGGCGGTTACATGATCTCCAAACAGCACCAGCTTCGCTTCCACTCCGCTCTTTTTTAAATCAGCGGCCAAGGCCCAGAGTTGCTTCACAATCGGCGTTTTCGTTTCAAAGGCGATGATATCCGGTTTATCGGCAGATATTTGGTGAAAAAACTGTTCGACGCTTTTCCCCTGGGCAATGCAGTCATCCCAGATCACGTCAAAGCCCTCACGATCCAGCAACGTAGCCGCCATGGCAGGCACCAACGGGTATATGAAGGAACCCACGTGGTACCACTGAAACTGCCTGTTCTGTGTCCACATGGGACTGCCTTTATCGCGAAACGGTGGGTAACTGATAAATATTTTCATTTAAATATCCTTTAGGAAGGACTCACCGCAGGCGCAAAGAACGCAGGGCAAAATCTATTTCTCCCCTCTGCGCTCTCTGCGACTCGGCGGTAAGCCATACGGTCCGGGGCTGCCTTGGGTTAATTCCTTTCGGTCTTGATCCACTTGCCCCCGACCTTATGCACATATCCCCAAACAACCGTTCCCACGCGCCAGATGAGAAAGAAAGGGGCATATAGCAGGTTGATGTACGTCTTCCAATGCGCCTTCGCCGTGATCAGTCCGACAATAACATAAGCCATTAAAGACAAAACCACCGTACACCATAGCCTGGAAAGGACGTCAAACTCTGAATGGTGCGTAGCAAGAAACAAACCAAACAGGGAAAAGCAAACGCAAACAAAGAGGGAAAAGGGGGGAATCATCAATTCCATGGCCGTGTCCAGATAAGCGACGTCCCTGGTTCTTATGGCGGCCTTGACCAATCGCCCAACATATTTATTTCTGACTTGAAACCTGCCGATGTCCCACCGTGAACGCTGCGCGCGGGAGCCCTTAAACGTATCCGGGATTTCCGCATAGACAAGAGCATCCCGAGCGAAAGCCGTTCTTATCCCGTTGAGCAGCAATATTACGGTGTATTCCATGTCCTCCACAATAGAGGTTGCACGCCAGCCATACCGTTGTATGACGTCCCTGGAAAAACACATGCCGTTTCCAAGGAGGTTGCCCGACCAGCCCAACTTGGTTCGCCCTGTGTACCTGAGGTTTCTGCTGAGGGCAAACCCAAGATACGAAAGGCTGGCCATAGGTGATGCGGCCGGATTGATGACGTCGTAATAGCCCTGTATAACCTTTCCCCCCACTGCCATTCTCAGATCCATGACTCTGAGAAAACCGGGATCAAATACCGTATCGGCATCCACGACAACAAATGCATCATAGTCGTTGAATTGTCCTTTTTTCTGCAAGCTCTCGAAGGCCCACTGAAGGGCGAATCCCTTCCCTCTTTGATCTTCAACTTTTCGTTCCAGCACCCTTACACCATGTGCCCCGGCCACGCGAGCCGTTTCGTCCGTACAGTTGTCCGCAATAACCACTGTTTCAAACAATTCTGCCGGATAATCCAGCTTATTGATGCTGACCAGCGTCCGGCTTATCACGCCGGCTTCATTATGTGCGGGAATCAGGATGGCGAATCGTGTCCGAGGTTCCTGAAAGCAGGAGGGCTTTTTTTCCGGAAACAAACTCACCCCGGCCAGAAACCACAGGTAAAACATGACCCCAAGAAGGAGTACGCCGGTAATCCAGAAAAACGAATCGATGATGATCATTCGCTAGGAAATTAAGAAAGCTTTATGAAATGCAGACAGACACCGACCGGCTGCAGCTACATCCCATTCTCCCGGACGGGAAAGATCGAACAAACCAGTCCGTCGATTACTTGAAAATGTTTGTCAAAGGTAATCAATTCAGCGCCAAATTCCATGGTCTGGGCGGCCACCCATATGTCGTTGGTAGGAATGGGGGTCCCTTTGTGCTTAAGGTTGCAAGCAATTCTGGAGTAACGGTCGGAAGTCAGCCTACCAATCTCCACCAACTCCACAACATCATCTTGCAGGAACGCATCCAAATCTCTCATGTTTTTCGCAAATTTTGAGCCGTTACGAAAGCCAAACATCAGTTCTCCTAAAACGACCGGAGAAAACAGTATACGTTCGGCAGTGACGATCAGGTTCACCACCTCAAGCACATCTCGCTTAAATCCAACATAGGCACTGGTATCCAACATGAACCTCATTTC
>CAYSGJ010000073.1:0-3737 GCA_964430705.1 uncultured Desulfobacterales bacterium
GCCCTGAAGGATCTTGACAGCCGGAAAAGATATATATTGGAAGAGATAAACGATCTGGAATTAAGGAAAAACAGTGTCCAAAACATCGAAATCCTTCAACCTCCAACAAGCAGCCAAGATCCCATAAAGCCCAAGAAAGCGCTGAATATCATGCTGGCAGCGGTGGCAGGGCTATTCGCCATGGTGTTTTCGGCGTTTTTTCTGGAATACATTCAGAAGCATAAAGGGGAGCTTGGGTCATAAAAGCATTTTTACGTATGAATCAGACGGTCATATGCCGTTTGTCGAATACATCGACAAGTCCTACGTCAAAAAATCAACGATTGCAGGATAGAAATGGTGGGTTTTCGAATCCACGCAGACGAAACAGACAAGACAGGCCCAAATGTGTAAAATTAGAGCGGCCCTAAAGGGCTCTAACATCGCCTTTCCAAACACAACACAAGAACCGTGTCATCCGTGTCTCAGTTTAAGCCGTATAGGCCCTAATTCGTGGTGAAAAAAACAATGCAACAATGAAACAACGCACGCTATATCCCACGTTCATAAAAGGAGCTATATGCAATTCATCGACCTTTTTGCCCAACAGTCGCGGATCAAAGACAAAATCGACGCTAACATCCAGACCGTTCTGTCCCACGGAAAATACATTATGGGTCCGGAGGTTGCCGAACTCGAGCAGCGATTGGCCGGATATGTGGGATGTAAACATGCGGTGGGATGCGCGTCCGGAACGGACGCGCTGCTCATGGCCTTGATGGCGATGAACGTCGGCCCGGGCGATGCCGTTTTTACCAGCCCCTTTACTTTTATCGCTACCGCCGAAGTGATCCAACTTTTGGGCGCCACCCCCGTATTTGTGGACATCGATAAAGAAACCTTCAACATGGATCCGAACAAGCTTGAATCCGCCATCAAAGCAGTGCAATCCAACAATCCGTCCATCCATCCCCTGCCAAAGCAGCCAATTTCGGCAAAGCGAGGCGCAAAGATAGATTCCTCTGTTTTGGGTTTCGATATTCGGATTTCGGATTTGAATCCGCGGTGTATCATCCCCGTGGATTTGTTTGGTGTGCCCGCCGACTATGGGCACATAGACGCCGTTGCGGAACAATACGGTCTTTTAGTAATTGAAGATGCCGCCCAGTCCTTCGGGGCCGAGATGAACGGCAAAAAAGCCTGCTCTTTCGGACACATTGCGGCCACGTCCTTTTTTCCGGCAAAGCCGTTGGGCTGCTACGGCGACGGCGGCATGTGCTTTACAGGCGACGATGCATTGGCGGGCATTCTTCAATCGATCCGGGTGCACGGCAAGGGAAACCATAAGTATGACAACGCCCGGATCGGCATCAACGGCCGACTGGATACCATCCAGGCGGCGATTTTGTTGGCCAAATTCGACATTTTTCCCGAAGAAATCAAACGCCGGCAACAAGTGGCGGATCGCTATGCGGAACTGCTTTTGCCTCTGGTGTCAAGCGGAACGGTTGTAGCGCCGAAAGTCCCTGACGAGGTCCAATCCGCCTGGGCCCAATATTCCATCCTTGCCGATAGCATTGAAACCAAGGCCAGGCTGCAGAGCGCCCTTAAAGAAGAGGGCATTCCCACGGCGGTCTATTACCCAAAACCGCTGCACCTCCAAACGGCCTTTAAGAATTTGGGCTACAAGATCGGCGATTTTCCATTAAGCGAAGATGCATCAAAAAGAATCTTCAGCATTCCCATGCACCCGTATCTGACCGAAGCAGACCAGAGGAAGATTGTCGAAGTCATTGCGTCCGTCTAATGGGCAAAACAATGGAACCGCCCGCTTCGCTCAAGACGCGAAGGGCGCAAAGGAAAAGATTTACGGTATCGGGTAGTTGGCTGAGCCAAAGGACCGCTTATCCAACTTACGATCCCGCAAATGTTTCGCCTTGAAAAGACAGAGGTCCGATGTCACAATTACCAGATGCCCGATGCCAGAAGTCAGAAGTCAGATGTCAGCGGAAAAAAGCTTCCATATGGTTTTTCTGCGCCATCGGATATAGAACATCGGATCTCCGGCATTTCCAGTCAGCTGCAGGCTTAAAGCCATGAGCGCGAGGCCGGAGGCAACCTTCGCGCTCTTCGCGCCTTCGCGGTTCAATCGGTTTTTCGCTGTGATTTCCGCAATACAAGCAAAAGGATTTTAAAATGGCAGAGATACCCAAGGTAGCCGTCATTGGAAGCGGTTACTGGGGCAAAAATCTCGTACGCAATTACCACCAGATCGGCGCCCTCAAGCTCATCTGCGACAAAAACGAAACTGTTCTTTCCTCCTTCCGCACCCAGTATCCTGATGTTGAAACCTGTATGGCCCTTAGCGATGTGATGGCCTTCGATGATATTGTCGGCATAGTCATTGCCACTCCGGCCGAAACCCACTTTGATATTGCCCGCGAGGCCCTTTGGGCAGGCAAACATGTTTACGTGGAAAAGCCCCTGGTCCTGGATGAAAGCCAGGGTGAGGAGCTTATCGGGCTGGCAAAGGAGCAAGAGCGGGTGTTGATGGTGGGGCATTTACTCCAATACCATCCGGTTTTTGTTCGGCTTAAGGAACTTGCTTGGAGTGGCCAACTTGGTCGTATCAATTATATTTATTCAAACAGGCTGAATCTGGGCAAAATCAGAAGAGAGGAAAGTATCCTCTGGTCTTTTGCGCCCCATGATATATCCATGATTCTTGCTCTTGCGGGGGAGGCCCCGGAAAAGGTTTTTGCAACCGGTGGCTACTACCTGCACAAAAAGATCGCCGATGTCACGACCACCCATCTCGAATTTCCTTCCGGTCTCCAGGCCCACATCTTCGTCTCCTGGCTCCATCCGTTTAAGGAACAGAAGCTGGTGGTCGTTGGTGATAAAAAAATGGCGGTTTTTGACGACACACAGTCTTGGGAGGACAAGCTCCTTCTTTACGGTCACAAAATCAACTGGCAAAACAACATGCCGGTTCCGATGAGGGCCGATGCCGAGCGGATAAAAATCAATCAGGACGAACCGCTCAAACAGGAATGTCTCCATTTTCTTGATTGCGTCGTAAACGGCAAGCGTCCCACGACCGACGGGACGGAGGGCCTTCAAGTCCTCAAAATCCTCAACGCCGCCCAACGCTCTCTTGATTACCATTGTGCCTCCGCCGAGTCGGGAGAGGAAAATATCCGTGCCGGTCGGCATGAGTCTGCGGCCGGCAAATCAGGGCTTTTCATCCATGAAACGGCAATTGTGGATGATCATTGTGAAATCGGCGCCGGAACAAAAATCTGGCACTTTTCCCATGTTCTCTCGGGATCAAAGATTGGAGAGAACTGCAACATCGGTCAGAATGTGATGATCGGCCCGGATGTGCGTATCGGAAGGCAATGTAAGATTCAAAACAACATATCGATATACAAGGGAGTGACCCTGGAAGACGGCGTGTTCTGTGGCCCATCCATGGTGTTTACAAATATCTACAACCCCAGGGCAGAGATTCGAAAGATGGACCAGGTGCGACCGACGCAGGTAAAACACGGGGCCACCCTGGGCGCAAATGCCACCATCGTGTGTGGTACCACCATCGGGCGCTATGCGTTCGTCGGCGCCGGGGCGGTGGTTACGCGCAATGTTCCCGACCATGCCCTGATTGTGGGCAACCCGGGAAAACAAATCGGCTGGATGTGCCGATGCGGGGAGCGGTTGACCGATGATCTGGAATGCCGGGCCTGTGAAAAAACCTA
>CAYSGJ010000074.1:0-16723 GCA_964430705.1 uncultured Desulfobacterales bacterium
AATTTTATCGTTTCCTAACATTTTGATAATTCTTTAAAATACGGCCGTGCAAGAAATTTCTTGCACGAGAATTCATCAAATTCGTGCAAAATTCAGGTACTAAGTTCTCCCAAAACCTCCAGCGCCTTTGCTCCGAGGTTTCGGATGATGAAATAGCACAGGGCGGCACGGGCCTGAACAACTTGTGGGGGTTTGGTACCGCTTCGGAGGTCATCGAGATCGACCCCTTTGCTCGTCCAGAGTGTCATAGCACGGCGAAAAAAATGCAGATGAGCGGGATGTCCTATTTCATTCAATATTCTCACAACTCAATCTTTCAAAATGGCCTATGGTCCTCACTCCGCTCGTATTTAACCTGGCTGATCTGTTCTGAAATAAGACCCAGCATGAAGATCAAAACAGATGTTGTAAAAAGGAGTGCGCTCATATTTGTAAAACGGCCATAGGATATGAAGGTATAGCCGTAGTAGAACAATCCGACGAGAAACACGAAGAAACTGACAGGGAGGAACACTCGAAAAGGCGAGTACAGGGTACAAAGCTTGGTAATGGTCATAAAGAATCTCACGCCATCCCTGAAAATAGATATACCACTTTTTCCTGCCTTCCTTTTTTTGATGTTAATCGGGACGTATTTGACACTTCTACCATTTCTCAACACTCCTAACGTGAGGGTTGTGGGATATGAATACGTATTTGGAAGCAGGTACAGAAAACGTCGGGCAATATCAGCCTTGACTGCTCGAAATCCCGATGTGAGATCTTCAACCCTAAATTTTGCGACATAAGAGGCGAACCTGTTGTAAAATCTGTTTCCCAATGCTCGTCCCCATGAACCGTGCTGCTTCCAGTTTCTAGCTCCAACGACCATATCATAGCCGGGAAAATAACCTAACAGCATCTCAATATCAGAAGGATCGTGCTGGCCGTCGCCGTCCATGAATAACAGGGTTTGGCCCGAGGCATGCCGAATGCCTGTTTTAATGGCCGCCCCATTACCTATGTTGTAAGGATGGCTGAAAACAACGGCGCCTGCGTGGCGGGCCGTTGACGCGGTATCATCCGTCGATCCGTCGTCGACCACGATGACTTCAAAATCCGGATGAAGCGTCTTGATGGTTGAAATGATGCCTCCCACCGTTTGGCTTTCATTAAAAGCCGGAATCACTACTGTCACCCGGGCATCGGTTGGATTCATATGTCGTTCACGCTCTTGTCAGGTTATAAGCTATCATTTTTCGTAACACTTTGGCGCTTGGAAACACTGATCTTGTATCCACTTCTGGATTTTCAAAGGGCTAAAGTCTTTCCGTTTTTCTGCTTGTCATGTTTTTGGAAAAAGGTCAACTCCGTGGGCCTTAAATCACCGACATCCAGTACGGCATATCCGTTTGCCTCGAAGACAGGTCTCCAAAGCCGTTGAGTAAGGGCCGAAAAACGCGCGCGTTCCTCGTCTTGATAGTTATCCTGTAAAAATTTGTTGAAAAGATCCATGCGAATCAACATGTGGGTGCATTGCAAAGAGCGCATATGGGAGACAAACGCTTCTTCGCTCTTAGAGGCTCGGACCAATCGGCGCAGGGTCTTCATACCGTAACCCGATTCGTGAACATAAGCTTTGTCTAGATAATAGCCCCGTCGTCCCAGAAAAACAAGAAAGACCTTGGCGTCACCAGGGAGATTTTTGTTGACAAATTGCATCGCGGGATAGCTTGGAATGTGACGGGTCAGAAAGTCTTCCCTGGTTTCGTGATTGAGAACAAAAGGGATCGGACGGATGGATTTGAAAAGGTCCGCCAGGTACAGACCATTAGGAAAAACAAACAAAATAACGTATGCGAATACGGCAACCAAGGCCGGATTCCGAAAAGGGTGTTTCAGGTTCTCGCATTTGTCGACGAGTTCTTTGATTCCCATGATGGACAGGATTGTCAAGAAGGGAATGACGGGAGCAATGTAACGAACCCTGGGCACCGCGTGGAATAAGGCGACGACAACCAAAAAAAGTGAAAAAAACAAAAACAACAGATTGTCTCTTCGATCATCCTTTCGGATAAAGGCCAAGGGGACCGTCAGGATGAGAATGGGGTTTAATTTCCCATCGAAAAACTGATCCGAGTTGTCTTGGCCCTGAAAAAACATACGCAAAGGAATCAATAGGATTTCCCAGAGCTGTTCGCCGTAAAGCGCCGTCCTGGTGTGAAAAACCCCCGCGCCGATAGTGCCTCCTGTCACGCCTCCCTGATTTGAAGGGGAAAAAAAACCACCGAATAACGGATAAAACGGATTTGATGTCAAAAAATAGTTTTTTACATACCACGGTGAAGCAATGATAAAGGAAACGGCAAAAAACAAGATCCCGTATTTGATGGCCGCCAGCGAAGTTCCCCGGTCTCGGGACCAGAAGAAAACAACCATCAGATTCATAAAAAGCCAGGCGATAAGGGCGTTATATTTTGTTCCCACAGCGAGTCCCATGCAGGCAGCCGAGACAATAAGCCATATGACCTTTTCATATCTATCATGACGCCATTGGATAAAGGCAAATACCGAGGCCGATGTGAAGAAGACCAACCCAAGATCCACATAGGCCGAACACGACAACCGTATGATTGCGGGCGTACTGAGAAAAATGAGAGCGCCCAGGAGTCCCCAGTGAGTGCTTAGCTTTTTTTTAAGATAGCTGTAAACCAAGAAAGCCGTCGCCCAGCCGAATGCGAGGTGGATGAATTTTGGAAGGATGTCATTGCCGAAGTACAGGCAAACAAAATACAAAAGGTCCAGGTTCATGGGGTAATATGAAAACGTCGCCCAAGGTATGTCGTAGAAACCGCCGTTTTGCACCCATAGTTTGGGGATGGCCAGGTGGTGAACCAGGGCATCTCGCGATATAGGAGGGGTTAGATTGATCAGGAGTTCTGTGAGCACAAGACCGAACATTCCTACGAACAGCAGGCATGAGGCAGTAGCGATGAGCGTGTTTCTATTCATTGGTGATGCTCGTTGTTCAATTTTCTGATAACGCCTTTAAGTTTCTCCGCATCCCGCAAGTCCGGATTGATCGACAGCGCTTTCTGAAATAACCGAACGGCTTTTTGGGTATTGTTCAAATGATTGAGATAGATGGATCCGGCGTTTTGGTAGGCGTTTACATCGTCGGGATTTAAACGAATACTTTTGCCGTACTGTTCTACCGCCAATTCATACTGTCCGGTCAGTTCGTAAAGGCGGGCCAAGTTGAAAGTTGCGTCCTGATGATTTGGCTGTAAACTTAGCGCTCTTTTCAATCGTGCCCGACCGGGTTGGAATATCCCGCTCTTAATGAGGGCCAACCCTAGATTGTTGTAAGCATCGGCAAAGGTCGGATCGAGTTCTATGGCCTTCCGGAGGAGGGGAATCGCCTTTTTCGGGTTGTAGTTGAGGTAGATAGAACCAAGATTGCTGTAAGCACGTACGAAGTCCGGCTTGATCGCAATAGCCTGTCTGTACATCTCGGCAGCCTTTCTAATGTCACCTTTGGCGGCATAGGCCATGCCCAGATTATTGAAGACTCGGTAAGCAAAGGGATCCCACTCGAGAGCCTTCCGGTAGGCCTTAATGGCGAAATCGAATTCGCTGCGTGCCAGATAATCTGAACCGAGACAATCATAAACCTCTGCATCGGTGGAGACTAGTTCAACCGCTTTAAGATGTGCATCCAGTGCGGCGGTTGTGTTGCCCTGTTCTCTGAGAGCAGTTCCCATCGCCTTATAGATTGCATGCCGCTCATAACGATTAGGATAGCTATCCAGTGCGTTTCGGGAAACCTCAATGGCTTGGTCGAATTGCCCCTGTTTGATATAAATATTTGCCATACTGGTGTATGCCACTGTCAGGTTGGGGGCCAGGTCAATGGCTCGTTTCAGGTTACCTATGGCTTCGGGATAAGACCCTTTGTCTCTCTCGGCTCCCGCCAGGCCCACATGAGCACGGGCACTGTGTGGTGATTTTCTCACCACATCACTCCAGAACTCTGCAGGGTCACTCCAGGTTAGATTCCTTTGGTAGGTCCAGATACAAAGTACAAGCACGGATGTGCCCAGAACCGCAGTTTTTAACCAATCGCATGTAACACATTTGCTTAAGATAACCGCGACCAGTAAACAAAAAAACATGGAAGGCAGATAGGTTCGGTGCTCGAATATTATCTCCAGGGCGATAACGGATGACTCGATTGCAAGGTTTCCAAAAAACCAGAATATGGAAAAGGACACCAAGGGCGCCTTTTTGGCAATATAAAAGGCAAATACTAGCAATCCTACAATGGTACACATGGAAACCGTCGTGGTTATTGGATCAAGCAGGGAACGAGAAAGCTCAAACTCATGGAGTAAATTGAGGCGTTCTGGACGGGGGAAGATGAGCAAACTGATGTAATAGATAACCACCCGGGACTCGGTTAATACTCTTTCTCCCAGGGTGAAACCCCGACGTTCGTATCCGGACAGAATGCGTTCTAGTGGATTTGGACCTATATAAACGAGGGTGATCATGCCAAGGAGCAGGAGGATAGCAACAATATATACGGAATTTCGTTTCAACCAAGATTTGTTGAGTTCCTGAAAAAAATACCATTCATAAAGCAAAATGAAGAAAGGCAGGGTGGCGGAAATTTCCTTGCTGGCCAGCGCCAGTGCCCATGAAATACCACAACTTATGAAGTAGAACCATTTCCCTCCATTTTTCTTTGCCAGCCGCCCTTTCACGTAGAGCAAGAAGGACAGTAGATAAAACATGGTGGCCATGCTGGTCATTCTTTGCACAATGTAGGTAACCGATTGGATTTGAATCGGGTGGGCCAGCCATATCAAAGCAGCGAAGAAGGCTATTGGTTCATATGAATCATATCGGGAGCGGAGAGAGGGGAGTTGTAACGTGGTCTTTATGAAGAGATAAAGGAGTATGCCGTTGATGAGATGAATGAGGATGTTGACTAAGTGGTAGCCGGCGACACGATATTGATGAAAATAGTAATTTAAGGCAAAGGAAATATTTGCTATGGGACGACTGTCACAGATGCTGTCAAAGGCTGCCCGGATAAGTTTCTCATAGCTGATTTCGGTTAACCGGATATGGGGATTATGTGTGATACTTCGAAAATCGTCAAAATAGTAGGGGGCATTCAGCGTGTTTGAGTAAACGGTCCAGACCAATCCGGAAAAGACCAAGAATACTAACCAAAGACGTGTTTTGGTGACAGATCTCATAAAAGAATTAGGCTTGCGTCATGCCGAGGATCCACAGACCGTAAAAAAGTATGATTGTCGTGCTCCAGAGGATAGCCGGTCTAAGACTGAGTTGATAGTTCTCACCGCGTTTGGTGCAGACGAAGAAACCAATAACTGACCCCACCCATCCCAGCAAGCCGATTTCAAGGATTACTGTCCAAAAGATGTCCGGTTCAGCATCTACTGACGGTCTGCGGGTTTGTACTTCTGGCGGTTCAAAACTCTCGAGTTCCCGGTCTATTAAGGTGGCAATCTTTGTATCACACCTGGCAATCCAACCTCCTCCCGGCGTGTAAAAGCTCCTTGCTGCATAAAACCCTTGGCGTATGGTGCGCACGGCCACAAGCGCCAATCGGATATCATCCTCTTGTTTAGCTTGAAGGCCAATCTCCCATAAGGACTCAGCTGATTTTTGGATGTACGGATTTAGTGGCGTGTACCAATGGAGTGATCGGTCAAAAAAGGTTATCGCCTTGGTATTGTCGCCAGCCTGCAAATGTTCCTCGGCAATTCGATAATTCTTTCTGGACTCAAAAAATGACTTTGTCCAAATCGACAAGATAATAAAGACGATAACAGTAATGACAGGCAGTATAATATTTATTTTCAAGCGCCAACCCATTCAATGCTTCCTTTTTGCACACCTTAAAATCTTTCATTTTGGTAAATTATGCAGGTTCCATACCACGGTACCCCAAGTTATTGGTTAGCTGTAAACCCCGATAGCAGGAGCTGTTCCCATCGCTTCAGTATGGTGTGTGCCCGCTGTTGAAGAATCTGTAGCGCAACTGTTGGCTCGTTATCGTATCGTTCGTTCGTAGCCGTATTCCGGGTTAAAGGAAATTCCGGCTTTTTGAAAATAGTCGACGACCTGGTTCAAGTTCTGGACATTTTGATCGTCTTTTCTCAGATACATGGCACAGCGACGATCTTCAAACAAAAGTATCCACTTCGGTGAGGTAAAGGGGAGTTTATCACCATACATCTTTTGCATAAGTAGAATATCAAAACCATGCTTATTGATGAGCTTCTTGTACCAAGGATATTGGTATTGGATCATTATGGCTTCTATCAACCTTTTTTGACCGTGGAGATAACTGCGGGTATCGATAAAGGGTTTGCAGGACGGATAGAGGTGGTAAATCAAATACCCACCCCATCCACTTGGATTATATATTCTTCCCGATAAATTGGCTTCATGGATAATTTTTACGGGAACTACCGGATAACGGTGACTTTCAATTTCGTTCCTCAGATTGTTGGGGATTCTTTTGTACCCTTGTCCGGCCCAATAGAGTAATGCGACGGCCAATCCTACCTGCAATAAAGGAGTACCAATATGCCTGTATCTTGCCCACCACCCTTCCCGTTCCGCGAGCAGCGTCCCGTATTTTACACTAAGAAGAAGGGGTATGAACAACAGCCAAACAAAGCGTGCCGCTTTTACGGCCATGTAACCGAGCAGAAGACCCAAGAGTATGTCTTCAAGCGACCACTTGAGTCTTCTGATGTACGATCCGACCAAAACTATTAGAAAAAGGCCTAAAATGCCAATGACGAGGCTCTTCATGATTAGCGGAAAGGCCAGTACGCCTCCTGTTATGGCCTTGAAATAGCTGCTCTGAAGTCCTACGAAAACCGATTGCCACTCACGAATGTAACGCTCTACCAGTGGGGTTGCCTGAAATACATATTCATAAATCCCATAACCGTGGGGATTAATGAGCGACGCTGTCAGAAATAAAAGCAGCAGAAGGGCCGGATTATAGGCAGGACTGGAGGCCTGAAAAAAGCGGTGCGTCCAGGGGATCCGTCCGGCGATTTGATCGGCGAATGATATCGAAATGACTGCTCCAAAGAAAAGCATAAAAGGATGCAGGTTGATCCACAACACGAATATGAAAAAAATAAAAATATACGTGGGCCTGGCGAATGGTTTTTCCGAGACGGCAAGCCGATAATAAAGGGCTGTAAAAAACAGGATTGAAAACAGTTCGGGCCTTGCAAGGTAACGGGTGCGAAACAAGTACGCCAGCGCCAAAAGGGTAAACAGCGCAATCGGAAAACGACCTGTGAAACGCAAAGATGCTTTGAATATATATGCCAATGCCGTCAGCAACAGTGCCGCCCTCATGATGCGAATGCCGGAAAATCCGAAAATCTGGTGGATCCGGTACAGGATAATTTGCGACAGCCATTCATGATGTATCAAGGGCTTGTTGTCCATTGCCGAAGAAAATGGATCGGTCTTAGGGAGTTGATAATCATGCTGGACGATGTACTCACCCATCTTAAGGTGCAGCCACACGTCGTAGGAAAATATGGGTTTATAGAAAATGGCGGCAAGACCCATCACCACGACGGTCAGCACTGCCATGTGTGTGGTTTTAATGATGATGGGTTTTTCCATGATGCCTTCGTTTCGATATCCAAAAATGCGCTTTATGTTTAACGGTTGAACACGGCTTGCTCCGGCTTTTCGTCTTTTCGACGGAAAGGCGGCGAAGACCTTCTCCCATTTACGACGCTCCAGCCTGTCAGGCCGGCGTAAACAATCAGGGACATGATCGATATCCATTTTCCGATCTGAAATGACATGGGTGCATATTCAAGCCGGAGCTTATGGTTTCCCTTGGAAAGGGGAATCGCCTGTAATATATAGTTGGCCGGCATTACCTCATAGACTTTCTGAGAACTTCCGGCCAGAGGCCTGGCCTGCCATCCCGCGCTGTAAACGTCTGTGATCAAAAGAATTGCAGGGCTCGGCAAAAAAGCGTTGATGCTGAGATGATCGGTAGAGGTGTCGGCAATGGAAATAGTTCCTTTTTCATCGGAAAAAACAGGTGTTATGGAAGGCTGCCTTTCGAGAATAACCTGATTGCGGGGATCAAAGGCGTCGCTTTCCATCTTCTCAAAAATGGCGTCCCGGTCTTGGATCACCTGATAGTTTTGGATCAAAACCAAGCGAGGCATGATGTCGTTTTCGTGGACGATCCCGACCTTGCCTTTTGCAGGAACGAATGCAAAGCGGCATCGGAGCATCTTGAAGAGCCGATGGAATCGATGAAACGCGACATACTGGGTGGCTTGCTCAGGAGCAAATCCCTGGGTAAAGGTCATAAATTCCGCATAGCGCTTTAACACGACGGAGTCATATCCCCAGATGTCTCCCGTGCCGGTAGCCATGGACACGTTGGTGTTGACAAGATTTAAAACGCGATAATCCCCGCTGTGTTCGGCCAGAGTCTTTTTGACCACCGGCGAGTCCATGGAGTTGAGGTGAAATGTGGGCAATGATGCTCTCGCTGCAACAAACAACTCGATGACTGCCAACAGGCCGATCATATAAGTCAGTTTGTGATGTTTTCTGGAGGCGAAAAAAAGAAAGGCCAGAAGCAGCAGCGTGGCCGCCGCCGCTGCCAGAGATTTTGCGGCAGTCATGCCGGCCTGATATAGAAAAGCGGCATCTTTGTAGTGAATTTCCGGAAGATAGCTTTCACCCGTGTCATGGATGCGGTACAGCAATTGCCGCCACCATTGCTCCGGCAGGATGCCGTTGGCGACGTAGCCGAGTAAAATGGCGCCGACGCCGACCACCAAACCGGCCGCCAAGACGATATATGCCGCATGCCGACCAATCCGATTGCCCTGAATGATATGATCCAAACCAATTCCCGACAACATGGCTACAAAAAGCGATGCTTGAAATAAAAATTTGGAGCTGCCGCGAAAAGACGCGAAACCGGGGATGTACGAATAGAGCAGGTGAAACACGGGGGTATATCTGCCCAGAGCGAGAACGAGCAGGACAAGGGCCATGATTGTTGAAAAACGACGGGTAGCCGGTCGGCCCCGTAAAAAACCGCATATGGCCAGCACAAGACCTGTGATGCCCACAAAAAACGACATTTCCCAATAATAGAAGCGTCCCCAATAAGCGGTGGTCCCGTCATTTCCGAAGAAGTTCGGATTCAACAAGGTCAGAAGGTTTTCCGGGGGAAAGGAAAACCTGGATGCAAACTCGTAGGAGGCGCCCTGGCTGCGGACGCTTTCCGCCGCCACCTGAAGTCCCGGCAAGAGTTGAATGGCGGCCAGAAGGCAAGCCCCTGCGTAGATGGCGAAAAAGCCGGAAGCGGCAGATAATTTTCGATGGGTTTTAAACAGTAACAGACCAAGATAAACGGATGCGGCAACTCCGGTGTAAAAGACATGCTGCGGATACCCGCCAAGGATCTGCATGGCGACCGCAAAGACGCCCAAAAGCAGCCACCGGATCGAACGTTTGTCCAGAAAACCGTCAATGGACAGAAAAACAAGGGGCGCCCAGGTCATGGTGCACAGATGGGGCAGGTGGCCGGCATAGATTTGCAGGAAATGCGGACTGCAAAACATTACTATGGCGGCGGAAACCAGGCCCGCCACTGGATGGAGACCGCGATACGAGGTCCACAAAAACATCAATAGCCCCAGCAGGAATACATGGAGTGCTATCGTGCCGTTAATCGCTTTGGACAGGGGCAATACGAGAAAAAGAGCATTCAGCGGATAGAACAAGGCGGATTGGAAACCTCCCAGGAAAGGCACGCCAGAGAAGACATGCGGGTTCCATAATGGGAGGTTGCCCTGTCGAAGCTCATTGAAACCGAACAACCTCCAGTAAGCAAACTGTTTAAATAGGTCGGTGTCGGATTGAGATATAACGACCTGGCCTGAGGAGAAAAGAACAGGGCCAAACATGCAGACCGTTACGGCCAACAGGAAGCTGCCGGCAATCAAGGGGTGAGAGGGTTTCCAGGACTGAAAATAATCCGCATTTTCTGGTGTTGAGGTATTCATACGTGTTTGCTTGAACGCTTCTTGGAGTCTCTTCTGGTGACGAAAAACAGTGCTCCCACGCAACCGACCAATGTCGCCAAGGAAATTATGGTCCCGATTTGAAAGGGTCGGGAAACGAAGGTCAGTTCCACGTTGTGCCGGCCCTTTTCCAGGGGAATCATGCGGAAAAGGTAGTTGCCTCTGAGAATGGGTGCGGATTTTCCGTCAACCCTGGCCTGCCACCCGGGGTAGAATATTTCGCTTAAAAGAAGATACGCGGGTTGATTGGATGAACACCTGACCATTAAACGCTCATTTTCATAATGTACCACGGAACATGAACCTTCAAAAGACTCTGAGTCAATGTTCGAACGCAGATAAGAACAATTGTTCGGTTCTACAACCACCGTCTTCCGGGGATCGAATTCGTCGCTCATCATGTAGCTTAGAATTTCTTGCGGCGGTTTAACAACCGCTTCCGGCACCAGTATAGCTTTGGGAAGATTCTCCTCCAAAGAAATCAATCTCGTTTCATCAAGTGCATAGTTCACACCGAGCATAGCAAGGAACTTGTGGTCATGGTCCTTAACAAAGGCCGTGTTTATCACGTGGCGATTTGCAGGTAACTGTTGACTTGCCTGAAGAAATAGCATGTATCGTGCCAGGACCAACGGATCATATCCGTTTACCGTGAAAAACCGGTAAAGGGTGCCGTCGTTAGGAGAAAACGAGGATGCGGTTATTATGGTTCGGCCTAGGACAGCGTCATCTTTTATGCGATCCACAAGGCGCTGTTTTGTCTCAGGCCTTTCGAATGTGTAAGGTTTGACGAACGGGTGGGTGTACAGGGCGATGTCGACAATGACGACGGCTAAAACAGCAATCTTAAAGAGGAGGGGGCTTACAAGTTGCTTTCGATGCAAAGCCAACAGCAATACCGAAAAGAGACCAAACAGAAGAGATCGGTTGAGTGCAATGTGGATTGTTTGTGGAATGGTCCTCAAGACACCCTGTCCGACTGGTTCTTCTGCAAAAGATCGAAACAGCCAGAAGAAAAAGCGATGGGGAAAAAAGGCGTGCATGATTATGAGGGTGAGGATCAAAAGGCCCCCCAGAGCGAGGAAAGCGATTAACGGCTTGGGAAGCTTTGAAAAGACTGTCCTGATTTCGTTGAGCGCAATGCCTGAAAGTACGGCCACGGCAAAAACATAGAGAAAAAGGATTTGTGCCGGAATGCGAAAACTGTGAAAGCCGGGCAATTTGTAAATCAGGGGATACACGGGGTTGTACTTGCCCAAGGCGAGGAATAAAGCGATGCCCAGAAGCCCGAAGAAAAACCATCGCACCTTTCGCTGGCTACTGGAATGTGAGACCGGGATAAAGACAAGACAAAGCGGCAGGAACCCAACGTAGGCACAGGTTTCCCAGAAATGCCAGTATTTAGGACTTACCCAGTAGGTTTGATCAACCGCACTTCCGTACAAGCTAGGAACAAGGAATGACAAGAACTGCTTGGGATGCAGGGAATCAAGGGTCGCAAAAGCGTAACTGACACCTCCCGCCCGGCCGGAATGACCGGTGAACTCCAGAGTGGGAAGGAGTTGGATTGCGGATAGGCCAAAGCCTGCCAGCATCATGACCGTCAGGCCGATGGCTGTCCGCTTCATCTTACCGAAGGCCTTGGCCTTTAATGCCATGACCATCCGGAATAGACCGTAGCTCACTACAGCCAGTATGGTGTAGAAGGAAATCTGGGGAAACCCTCCCAGAATCTGTACTCCCAAGAACATTCCTGCAAGGAGGGCCCACCTCAAGTCCAGATCTTCCGTGAATCGATGAAAGAACCAAAAAATCAGGGGTAGCCATACGTAGGCTTGGACAAAAGATAAATGGCCTGCATAAAGATGTGCCATAAAATAGCCGTTGAACGTAAAGACGAAGGATGACAAGAAGGATCCCCAAGAGCCGGTATTCATGGAACGGACAAATAGATACATGAAGATGGCGCCCAGAATACAATGCAGTGTGGTCGAGTATCCGTACGCGTATTCCGGGGGGATCAGATAATAGAGAACGCCCAAAGGATAGAACATCGCAAGTTGGATGTTAGCGATCGATGGTGTGCCCGAAAAGGTGTAGGGATTCCAGAAAGGCAACTTACCGTAAGAATGAACATGGTCATAAACGAATTGTTTCCACGGCCAAAACTGGAGTATAAAGTCGGAACCATAGAGTTGTCCCGACGACCACAGGATCTTCCCAAAAAAAACAAAAACACAGAGAACCAGCACACAAACCGGAATAATGTCTGGTCCAAACCGCTTGTTATAAGATGTCATGACAAACCTAATACCCTACAGCCATGAGCTGAGCTGTTGCGCAGGACGGACACCATCTTTGTTGGAGTTGTACCTGGTAACAAATCTAATATTATAACGTTTTTGAGAGTTTTTGGCCACACATAACAGATGATTGACAGGTCCATTCACCCCTCACTCGACGTCGAGGGTCTTCAGGCTAGCCAGGATTTGGTCTGCTGCCAAACGATGCCCTTCTTTCGTCCAGTGAAGGTCGTTTTGGAAAAAGAGTTTGGTGGACCGGCTTTTTTCTTTAAACACCGGAAGGAGATCCAATACGGTGATATCTCGTTGCCTGCAAAACCGAGCTACGACCCGTTGGGGTAGATTGAGGCAAAGGCGATTCAGCGGAATGGCTGCGTAATCGCTAATTTGACGAAAACGACCAACCGAGACTTGTTCCTTCCAAGGGATGATTACGACCAAAAACTTGGCATGATGGGCTTCAGCGACCAAAGCAATCTGGGCCAATAGGTTCAGTCCCAAGTAGTACCCGTCATTTTCCAAATAGGTCTTGTCAAATACGGACAGCCATCCTCTTCGTTGGTATTCCGTACCCAACTCAAACCGATTGCGAAGTTTGTAAAAGCGGGTTAACAGCATGTTCCACAAGGCACTTTGACCGCGATTATTCCGGACGGGTATGTTGGTAAGACGGAGATTGCCGTGATCAGTGACGGAAAACTTGGGCTTAATGTATAGGCCATCGTTAACCGAGAAAAGATGACAGCAAAAAAGGTCATCGACAAACATACAAAGTACGATGATATCCGGTCGGTATTTCAGCCCCTTTTCCTCCAGTGTCAGTAATTCCTGTCCTGTGCTATATCCCCACATTCCCATATTGAGGATCTCGTAGGCGGGTGGGAGGCGTTTGTCAATAAGGTCTGTAAAGCGGCTTTCCCTGGGGACGCCCACACCCGCCGTAAAAGAATCTCCCAAAAACAGGATACGCTTGATTCCTTCAGGCTTTCGAACATGGTGAGAGTCATCGATAAAACCTTCGCTGTTCATGGTCACGGGCATGGACTGCATGTCTTTACTTCCTGGGGGCGGTGCCATCGCTCCGGATGCCCCGGATATGCCAATCCAGCCTAAAAGTGGGTCTGATCGGCAGAAGACACCTTGGTTAAAACACTGATGATGCGTACAGACATCCGGTGCCAGCCATCGGACGGTAAGTTCAGCGGCAAAGAAAAGGATAGCAAGACTGGAGGTCAAAATCCCGATGTTTTGCCCGAGTTTTTTCCAGAATCCTTTAGTCACAGAGTCGTTCTTGACAGCAAACAGACCGATCATGTACCGCTGCCTCCTCGAGTACTGCTTTGGGCAGGCGATATCCTCTTATTCGATGGTAGTAGTAAATACGAAACAATTCGGCCAAGGTGCGGAAAGAGTCTACTCCCACTTTAACTTTTGAATCAAATGAGTGATACCAATCCACTGGAATTTCGCAGATTTGATGCCCCAACTCTTGTGCAAGGAAAAGGATCTCGGCATCGTATCCCCATCTGTTGATTACAGACCGAGAAAATATATCCAAAGCGGCAGCGCGCGTGAATCCTTTAAATCCGCACGTAATATCAGAAACTCGCAGGTCCAGCGCCCATCGGGTCCCTCTTCGGAAGATCTCCCCGAGCAGCTGTCGAGCCAAGCCCTCGCAAACCTTGAAAGACGAATCGGGCAGGTGCCTGGAGCCAATGACCAAGGAAGTCTCTTTCTGCAATTGTTCCAACAGTGGTTCAATAAAATGTATGGGTACAGCTAAATCTGCATCCACAAATATGGTGTATTTCCCAAATGCGTTTAAAACCCCCCATTTTACAGCATATCCCTTGCCATGATTCTTGGTGCTGGTCAAGAGCCTAGTCTTGGTGTCTCTTTCAACTATCTTTTTAGCAATTGCTTCAGTACCGTCACGGCTTCCGTCATTGACGAGGATAATCTCGTAGTCCTTCTCCAGCATGTCGAGGCAGGCTTTTATTAACTCGACGTTTTCTTTGAGGCATTTTTCCTCGTTGTATAAAGGGACAATTAGAGACAGATCCATTACTCTTACTCTTTTCTGTGCTTAACACTGTTTGGTATTAAGTCATGTCCTGTCATAAAGCCAATCAGCCTTGGTTGATCCGGGTTTATTGCTAAGGATTTCTCAAACGCATTTTTTGCCAGATTCGGTTTGTCGGCTTTGAGATAAACCAATCCCAAGTTGTTATACGTATCCGCATTTCCGGGATTTGCAGCGATCGATTTCTTGAACGCCTCGATTGCTTTTGTATTTTCTCCAATTTTTCCGTAGTAGTATCCCCAGGTGTTGTACAGTCGATTGGTATCGATAGAAATTTCGGAAAGAAACTCGATTTCGCTACGTGCCGGTTCATACATTTTTGAATCAACAAGTAATATGGCAAGGTCTTTATGGAGGATCGGGTCATCGTAAGCAACTGATGAGGCCCTTTCCAGCATTCTTAAACCAAAGGATTTCTTTTTTACGGCTATTAAATCTCTGCCCATCTTGAGAAAAAAATAGCCTGTAACTGACCGGGTCAGATGGTCGCGAAAAAATGAATCCTTAAAGGTTTCAGTCGTGTAATATGGCCACGGATTAATTTGGTCTCGATGTGTCTTGCCCTCCTTGTCTGAAGTCACAGCCCTATACGTAAGGCCGAACGGTAGTAAATCAAATCCTTCATCTGAAACGGCTGTATCATTGAAAACCGCTACGTAAACATTGTTTCGGGTTTTTACAAGCTCGCTCTCTATAATGCTTCTCAGTTCCTTCCACTTCCCAAAGAAAGTGGAGCCTTCCTTGTAGAGAAAAGGCATCTTGAAAAAGAGGTTGTGTCTGTCGTAGATCTCCAAATCGGGTCGAGTATTTTCGGCCAATCGAAGGTAGGTGACCGGGAAGAGAATGTTGTCTCCGCCGACAAGTAGGGTGGAACATGCCGAAGGAGTGTTTAAGATATTTTTCCCATATGCATAGGCCGTGTAGTTCTCGCTCTGATTGCTTTCGTAGAAGTTGGCCGTCAACAAAACCAGGGGAAAGCAGGCAAAAGCGGATCGCAACCCCCAGGTGGCACCACGGTTCCGAAATGAATGGACGAGGGAATGTCCAAGCACCAGGGCCATACCCTTGCCGATGAATATGGCCAGGACAATGAGGCTGGGAATTTGAAAAGCCGTGATTTTTAAAGAGATCGTATTTAGAAACACCGTATATATCGTGTCAAACAATATGATCAGGATCGTCAGTATCCTAATTCTGACATTCTTTTCCTTCGCCCATCCGATAGCGGCAAAGATCAGAATAAGGTGGTACTCTTTGATCATTACCATGACGGCCTCGATAAAACGGTTTCCGTATGAATCCCATGATTGGTTGAACATGTACCCATCGCGATGGGCACTGGCCAGCACATGGTTGAGAAAGCGCTCGACTGTATTCGGATCTCCCCAGTGAATGGCGGCACCGGCTTCGGTGCGGATGGGCAGATAGAGATAAATGGACAAGGCGAGGGCAAATACGCAAAGCAACAGCAGCCAATTCCTGAAACGTAACAATAAGGTCCAACCCGATATAAGGACAAACACGCATAAAGCAGGTGCCAGCATCAGGGTCTGAAGGTGATTGGTCAAGCTGAGCCCGGCAACGAACGTCAGTATACACAATTGATTTAGCGAGACCGTCTGTTTCCACCCGAAAATGAAGGTAAAGATCAGCGCAACGAAAAAGGCATGAAATGTGTAGACCTCCGCGCAAGTGGTCTGAGACCAGAAGGTACCGGAAAAGGCAAGCATGAGCGCGGCCGATATAGCGGCAAGCAAAGACCCTGTTTCCTTGAGGATAATTCGGCAAGTAAGCCATACGGTCAGGGCACCGAAAAAGGCTGACATAACGTTGACACGAAAGGCGATATTTGAAAAGGGAATGAGACTGAATATCTTACCGATTAAGGCATAAAGCGGATAGCCTGAGTTATGGGCATTGCCGAGGCAAAAGGCGGAAGCAATGAACTCTCCGCTGTCACCGACATAAACGGTTGGGCATATGGTTAACAAATACACCGCAAAAACACAGCTGAAAAGAATGGACCCCCAAAGGAAAGACTGATCTAAGGCTGTACGTTCATGAGATGGCATCTATTTCACAATATCAGAACATGGGTTATGACCTGAATTTTGCACGAAACCGGCCTGAAAATATATACTCGCTTTCAGAGGCTTGCCACTATTGGTTTTCCGCGAGTACTGGAGAATTCGATTTTTACTAATTGGAGACAACCA
>CAYSGJ010000075.1:0-3921 GCA_964430705.1 uncultured Desulfobacterales bacterium
CGCAATCTCTGGCAATGGTCGAGGGATTGACGGGTTCGGTATCCGAAAGAGAGGCCTTGTTCAGGAAATCCGAAAAAACCCGGAGATTTCGGACCAGACCTTCCGCGGCTATTTCTTCTTTGAGATAGTTGGCTGTATAGGCGTTGAGAAGACGCTTAGGGCGATTAGAGAGATAAATCCGTGGAAGGTAACCGTGGTTGAGCATTTTGTTGATGTCCCACTCTTGGCCGAGTTCCGATGAGGTAAGTCCGAAGAGCTCATAGCGTATCGACCGGGCGGATATCCGGCACTTGAAAAAATGTGTTGATAGCACACCGGAATCTCTGGGGATCCTTGTCAATCAGACAGACAAGATCGTTAAAATGGACCGCCACATCTGGTCGATTCCAGCGCACTGGCTGCTCTGTTGAGCTTTATTCCCAGCACTGCGAACGGTTTCTCCAAAGTGGCCGAGTACGTACGCCACATCTTGCCAACGCCTTCGTCTCCGGAAGAAGCCCTGCCTGCTGCTCCGAAAAATCCTCGTAATCTTTCGAGTTCAGAAATATCTTGCGACGCTCTATCCCCCGGATCATGATGTGGTGCAAAACACCAGGCGTGTTAAAATGGGGAAATCCGCGCATGTTCTCCCATATTCCACAAAGTGGTGTCCATCCCAACTTACTTTCTTGCCGGCGTCCCCATCCGTTGATAGTATGGATCCGCTTTTCGGTGTGGACTGCCGGGGTGTCAGACGAATGCATCTTGTTGATTTTTTGCTGCCAGACGAAAGTGCGGACCCGGGCTGATCAGGAGTCCTTTTCTGTATCTTCGCACCTTCTTGGCCCGCCAAGGTTTTTCTAACTGCAAAACCGCCGGATTTTTCTTTCCTACCGTCAAATATTTGACTTTCTATCCGACCTCCTGGCCGCGGTGAGCCGCCAAATGTTTCTTAAGAAGACTTCATCCGCAGATTCCGCAGACTCAAAAGATTATGGCTCTTACTGCCCACATCCCCAAATGGATTGCCCTGGGCAGTCATTGCGAGGACCCCGAACTTGATCCGGAAGACGAAGCAATCTCATCCTCCCCTTAACCTCGTCATTGCGAGCGCATCTTTACCGGGCGCGGTAATCTCTAAGGTTTAATGGTAGAAGTGTCTCACGAAGAACCGCCCCTTTGTTTTGCGGCAAGAAGATGGCACAGCCGTTGCAAAGCTTCAAGTGCGTTCCTAAACAGCATGGCCTCGATATTGTGAATAAATCAGGCGAATTGATGAGAAAGAACTTTGCGATCACGGGTGTGGCAGGCTTCGTTGCGCCCCGTCACCTGAAAGCAATCAAGGACACGGGCAATAAACTCGTTGCGGCCGTGGATCCTCACGACTCTGTGGGCATTCTCGATCAGAGCTGTTTTGACGTGCGTTTTTTCACGGAGTTCGAGCGCTTCGACCGCCACTTGGCAAAACTGCGCCGGGGTCCGGAGGAGCAGAGGGTGCACTACATAAGCATCTGTTCTCCCAATTACCTTCATGACGCGCACTGCCGCCTGGCTTTGCGCATCGGCGCGGATGCGATTTGCGAAAAGCCCCTGGTCATCAATCCCTGGAATCTGGAGGCCCTTCGCGAGTTGGAAGAGGAAACCGGCCGCCGGGTCTATACCATCCTTCAACTGCGGGTTCACCCTAAATTGCTGGCATTGAGAGAGCGGCTGCAAAACGGCAACAACGGCGGGCGGCATAAAGTATGCCTCACCTATGTGACGACCAGGGGATCCTGGTACCATGTTTCATGGAAGGGTACCATTGAAAAATCCGGCGGTATATCCACCAACATAGGGATTCACTTCTTCGACCTCCTGCTCTGGCTCTTCGGCGGGGTGGAAGCGTGCAGGGTCTATCATTCGGATACAAGACGAATGGCCGGATTCCTGGAATTGGAGAAGGCCAGGGTCCAATGGTTCCTCTCCGTAGACGCCTCGGATCTTCCCTATGAACCAGACCCCGGTGTTCGCAGCACCTACCGCTCGATTACCATTGACGATGAAGAGATCGAGTTCACCGACGGGTTTACGGATCTTCATACCCGGGTCTACGAACGTACCCTGGCAGGCAACGGCTTCGGTCTGGACGAGGCCCGGCCGTCCATCAACCTGGCTTACCGCATCCGCACCACAGCGGTTTCACCCCTGGACGACATGGCCCATCCGTTTTTGGTTGCGGATTGATGAGCTGCAAGCTGCTAAGGCTGATTATTAGTCTGCCTATATGTTCGAAAACTTTGAAGCATGCGCTATAGGATAGTTAGAGCATAGAGAGGATAAAGGCGATCATTGTGGACGTGAGAGGATCAAGTATCCTTGTTATCGGCGGTGCGGGCCTCATTGGGTCCCATGTGGTCGAAGAACTGCTCAAGGAGGATGTCAAGGAGGTTGTTGTTTATGACAATTTCTGCCGGGGAACTCATGAAAACCTCGTAGAGGCGCTGAAGGATCCACGCTGTCACATTTTCGAGGTGGGCGGCGATATTTTACAGACGGACGTTCTCGACGGAGCGATGAGGAATGTCGACGGTGTCGTCCACCTGGCGGCCTTATGGCTTCTCCAGTGCCATGATTACCCGCGGTCCGCTTTCGACGTGAATATTCGAGGCACATTCAACGTTCTTGAAGCATGCGTAGCCAACAAGATTAAGAGACTGGTCTATTCCTCCTCGGCATCTGTCTATGGGGATGCTGTAACGAACATCATGAAGGAAGATCATCCATATAACAACTGGACGTTTTACGGGGCAACCAAGATTGCTGGAGAACACATGTTCAAGGCATTCCACCGGCGGTACGGGCTGGAGGGTGTGGGACTCCGTTACATGAATGTCTACGGCGCTCGCCAGGATTACAGGGGAACCTACGTTGCCGTCATGATGAAGATTCTCGATAACCTGGATAAAGGCATCTCCCCTGTGGTTTATGGCGACGGCAGTCAGGCATACGACTTCATTTATGTAAGCGACGTCGCTCTGGCCAATATCTGCGCATTGAAAAGTGAGGTTCCCTTCGGCTTTTACAATGTCGGCAGGGGCGTTAAGACATCCATCAAGGAATTGACTGAAATGATCCTGAAAATTACCGGTTCGAACCTCGCCATTAAATACGAACCGGCAGGCCTTACATTCGTGACCAACCGAATCGGTGATACCAGTGGCGTGGAGCAGGATCTTGGTTTTGTTTGGTCCGTAGATTTGGAAGACGGTCTCCGCAGTCTTATCGAATGGCGGAAGGACAATATGAAAGCCGTCGAGCAGAGGCGAAACCAGGCGAAAAACAAAAAATCCGAGTAATGAAAAAAATACCCCTAATAAAGCCCTACATTACCCAGGAGATCAAAGACAAGGTGTGGGATGTCCTTGACAGCGGCTACTTGACCGAAGGACCTGTAACCAAGGATTTTGAAAACGCAATTAGGCATTATATCGGGTGCGAATATGCGATGGCCGTAACTTCCTGCACGACCGGCCTCGAAATGGCCCTCCGGGTTTTGAACATCGGCCCTGGAGACGAAATCATCGTCCCTGATTACACATATCCAGCCACGGCCGATGTGGTTGCAATAGTTGGTGCAACAGTCGTCATCGTAGACGTTTCGAAAGATACCATGCTGATCGACTATGACGCCTTGGAAGGGGCCATAACTCCCCGCACAAAAGCCGTCATCCCGGTATCGATCTTTGGCAATCCCCTCGATTACGATCGCCTCAATGCGATCAAACAGCGCTTCGGCATTTACACCATTGAAGATGCCGCCTGTTCTTTAGGCGCTGAATACAAAGGGGTGAAAGCCGGCGCCTTGGCGGATATTTCTGTTTTCAGCCTTCATCCGCGAAAATTCATCACCACCGGTGAAGGAGGCATAATCACCACGAATAACGTTGAGTGGGCCTCCTG
>CAYSGJ010000076.1:0-5701 GCA_964430705.1 uncultured Desulfobacterales bacterium
GTTCGCGAGCCTTTTGCCAGGCTTCGATGTCCTCAAATTTCTCTATGCTTGCCATCGTTCTTCCTCAACCAGGAACCAGAAACCCGGAACCCAGAACCCGATTTTGGACACTTGTGCACTGAACAAGTTCTTCCATGGGCACACCCAACTTGTGCAGTAACTTGGTCACTCGCTGCCTCTTTCAGATTGGGTTTCCTCTATCAACTTTCGCTCTCTCTCCAATTCCCGCCTCAACTCTTCCTCGGTGGGTAGATAAAGCATGTACTTTGAAGCAAACAATTGCTTGCTGTCATTGAGAACCGAGTATCGGACGATGGTTTCATTTTTCTTAGCGCAAAGAATAAGGCCGATGGTCGGGTTGTCCCCTTCTGTGAGATATTTGTCGTTGAACATCCGGACATAGCTGTCCATCTGGCCGATGTCCTGATGCGTCAATTCGCCGACCTTCAGGTCGATCAATAGATAGCATTTCAGGATGCAGTTGTAGAAAACCAGGTCTATATAGAAGTAGTCCTCGTCGAATTGCAGGCGTTTCTGACGGCCAACGAAAGCGAATCCTTTGCCCAGTTCAAGAAGAAATGATTGAATATTGTCAATAATGGCTTTTTCTATCCTCGATTCATGATGGACTTGAGAATCCGGCAGTCCAAGAAAATCGAGAATGTAGGGGTTTTTGATGGTGTCGGCCGGTGTGCTGATTTTCTGCCCCCGGGAGGCAAGCGCCATAACCGCCGCTTTGTCCCGGCTCTTTAGCAGTCTTGCAAAAAGAAAGGTATATATTTGACGCTCAAGGTGTTTTAGATCCCACCCTTCATTTTCTGCTTCAATCTCATAGAAAAGGCGTTCATTGCGATTTTCCACATTCATCAGAGCCCTGTAATGAGACCACCCCAAATTGGGCGAGAACCCGCGAGTGACATCGGCTTGTTCTATAGCCTGCGCCATTGTGTCTAAAACGCCACTTTGCGTGTGGCGTTTTCCTGAAGCTTCGAAATCGCCACATGCGATGTGGCGAATCTCAGGAACACGATCGTTATAGACCGCGTAAAATGTTCTAAAGTAACGTAAGTTTGTCGTTGAAAAACCGCGCCCGTACTTTTTGGTAAGTTTCACAGAAAGCTGTTCTATTATCTGCTTACCGTATGCAGCACGCTCTTCTCCGCTCTGAATCTCCTGTACGATTTCACGGCCGATGAGCCAATAGGCTATCACCATATTATGATTAACAGTTCGAACCGCGTTGGCACGTGCTTGTTCAAGGATGGAGACAACACGGTCAAAAAGGTTGTCGCCTTCCGGCCGCATCCGGGTAAGTTCATTACTATTCATTGGTCACTCCAATGCAATCCTTACTTTCCCAGGTTCCTTGCCCTTGGTCAGCTCGTCTAGGTATTCCTCGAATCGTTTCTTCATCTCAGCCGGCCTTTTGGGCTCAAATCTTTATTCTTGACAAATCAACCCCGATCGCCCTTTGAAAAACATCCCCGGTCTATTTTTTACCCATTTTAGCTCAAAGCAATTTTGGGTAATGAAAGCGACATTTTTGCCGCAGCATCACGCCGACCAACGCAGACGATCATGCCGTTCCGACAGGTGCATAATTGTGGCCAAATAGCCATTGTTGATCCCATTAACGGCTTGATGGTCCCATTTCCCGCACCTGCTCTTCAAGAATCCGCTTTTGACGGGCCTCAAAACAAAACCCGTGTCCCAGTTCCAACAGAAAATCTTGTCGTTTATCAAGAAGCTGGTCTTCCAGGTGCGATTCGCTCATGACTTCCTTTGGTTTGAAACCGAGAAACTCGAAGACGTAGGGGTCGGGTATCGCGACCTTGGGATCGGCTGATTCCGCGCCTTCCTGTGCCGGCGCCGCCAGCTTTTTCTTGTTTTTGGATAAGCCGGATCGTTCGTAGTACAGGCTATTAATGTGCCGTTTCAGTTCCCGAACCGACCAATTGCCCCGGATGCATTCAATTTCGTAGAAGGTGCGTGTCGTTTCATCCGAAATTGCAATCAATTCCGCGAATTGGCTGAAGGAAAGTTTTTGGAGCAAATTTGAGGCTGGGATGGCGGGATGCGTTGGTTGCAACAGTTCGACAAAATCCTCTTCACACCCCACGGCGGCAATGGCTTCACAAGGGACCGGTTGTATATCCGAGTGATTATTTTTCTTTTGCTTTGCCATGAACCTGAATCCTCTCATGCCCGCTTGCGGAAAACTTCCCACCGAATTGGGACAGCGATATTACCACTTTTATTCCCACATTAAAATGGTATCCCTACTTTTCTTTAATGCGCTGCCATTTGGCATCCCTGCCTTTGCCCAGCATCTCCAGTTTGCCTTGCTGCCGCCAGCGATTCATAACCAGACGGATGGTGTCCCGGCTCACACTGGGGCAAAGCCGCTCCACATCGGCGATCCCAAAAGGGCTGATCATGCTTTGGAGCGCATATTCCACCAGTTCGGTTTTGGTCCCTCGCTTCGGTCGCTGCCTTTCAGCCCTTTCCTCGAATTCACGGTAGGCCCTTCGCCAAGTGGAAAGAAGAAACGTAAACCACGGGAGGACATCATGTTCGCCCCGATGCCAGCCCGTGGAACTGGTTTTCAAGGCTTCGTAGTAGTCATGCTTGCTCTGTTCAATGATTCTTTCCAAGCTGATGTATCTGCCGACCTCATGGCCGTGATGATAGCATAACAGCAGCGTCAACAACCTGGATATGCGGCCGTTGCCATCGCGAAATGGATGAATGCACAGAAAATCAAGGACAAAACAGGCCGTCGCAAGCAACGGTGTAACCTGCAACTGATCGATCACATGGCGATAGGCCAGACAGAGCTCTTCCATCGCTTCCGGGACAAGGTTGGGTGCAAGCGGTTGAAAACGAACCTCTCTTCGTCCATCCGGAAAAATTTCGATGATGTCGTTCTGCGTTGTTTTCCACTTACCGGCATCACCCCTCGTGCCGCCCTGGGCCAAGGCATGAAGGCGAAGGCAGGTTTCCGGTATGACCGGTATCTTGTGTGAATCAGTGTGTATCCAGGTCAACGCCATCCGGTAGCCGACAATTTCTTCTTCAGAGCGGTCGCGCGGCCGGGTGTTGCCGATAACGAGGGGACGAAGGCGTTTCTGATCGACCGTGACCCCCTCGATTCGATTGGAGGATTCAGCGCTTTCGATTATCGCCATTTCCTTGAGGCTTTTTAGGAGTTGGGGCGACTGGATCTCGTAGAGTTGCCGGCGCCCCTTGGCTTCAGCCAATGTCTCAAGGAGCCACACGATGGAAAGGGGAAGCTTGAGATTTTCCAGCCGGTTTCCCCTGAAACTCATCATATTGACTGCCCTCCCTGTGATTTTGGTTTCAAATCTTTATTCTTGACACATCAGACCTCAATCGCCCTTTGCGTGCAAAACACCCCCGGTCTGTTTTTTACCCATTTTAGCTCAAAGCAATTTTGGGTAACGAAAGAAACATGTTTTGCCGCAGAATCACGCCGACCAACGCAGACGGTCATGTCTTTCCGACAAGTGCTCGATTGGAGCCAAGTTGTCATTCTTGACAAATCCACTCCCCATAACCCTCTGGCTCCCTCACTTCAACCTGCCCTTTCCCTTGTGCCCTTGGCCTTGTCGCATCGGATCGGTTTATCTTTGCTGCCGGCACCTTCATCGTTAAATTAATCGTCATGATTATCGTGATTGTCTTTGTCATCATGAACATGATCATTCTATCCCTGCTTTTCGGTTGAACGCCTCCTGGAACTCTCGGACTATTTGAATAAGGTCGTCAAATGCGGGGGGCTCGCCAAAAAACATCTCGTCTTTCATGGCGACATAATCAGATTTCCAGTCTATAAGTTGCTCATCAGGAGGAACCAGTCTCAGACGACCTGGCCGCAAGGTGTCATAATCCACCCAAGTATAACGGAAATAAACCTGGCGATGTGCGGCGATGCGTTCAAAGAGTGCGAGATCGCCGGACGCCTTGACGCCTATACCGGCATCAATGAGCCGGTACAGATCATAATAATGTCGGGCCATCCGAGCTTGTCGTTTTTTATCTTGTGGCCGGAAGGTCTCTTCATGCAGCAGCATGGCCTTTTCCCAGAAAGTGCGTTCGAGAGATACTGCTTTTACGGAAAAGTGTGCTTGCGTAAAGAGATCGGGAAAGGCGTCCACAATATACGGATGAATGTCGATTACCTGCGTGGGCTCTGTATCGGAACGGGCGCCCATCTCTATCTTGACCACCTGGCGAAGATAGGCCATCTGGTCGGCAAAGGCAGTTGGGTAAGTCAGGAGAAGTGTCTGCTCGTCCGGATCATCGGGGTCCGGATCGAGTTGCCACGAAAACGCCTCCGGCATTTCTTGTGACACGGCCTCTCTGAGCAGGGCAAGCAGGGTTTCATTTACACAGCGCTGGCCGGCCTCTTTGAGGGCGTCCAGCCGTTTGCGCGTCTGTTTCTTGCTGGGAGCACGATCAGGCGACTTGTCGTCGCCAAAGCCGAGAGCGTCACGATTGATTACAATATCGATGTCTTCAGAGAACCGTTCTATGAGAGCCCATCCCTTTGAAAGCGAGGTACCGCCCTTGAATATAAGATGGGTGCCCCAATCCGGGAGATCGAACAACTTCTTCAATGTCCAGCAAACCCAGAAATCCTTCTCAATAGTCGCCGGAGGCAGGCCAAGTCTGTCCTGGGCTTGTTCGCAGACCGTTCGTCTTCGACCTTCAGAAAAAGATAAGAACGCGTTCACGTTGATTTCGCTTCAACTTTCTGTCCCAGTCGCCGCATAATATCCGCGATCCAAGCGGGTGCAAAACGGATATCCTTAAGTAGCTGCTTTCTGGCATTCGAGTCCAACCGACGATCGAGCCGGGCAATGACATCTTCATCCACATGCTTTTGGCCCAAGTGCCGCAGGGCCTGGATGACCAATCCACTGATTCGGCCTGCCGTTGCCATGTTCCTTGGCGTGGTCCGCTTCAGGATGATCTGCTTTTTCCCGACTTGTACGGTCCGGGAGCGACCATCCGTAAGATAAACGATCTTCATGGGAATCTGGGTCGAAAGCCCCAGGAGATTCGCCGCATAGGCCCCTGAGGGTTGCAAACGAACGGCATCACGCCCGGCCAACGCCCTGGCCAAAGCATCGGGGGATGGGGTCAACACCCCAAGGCCGGGATCATCGCGAGGATAATCATATAGCCCGCGGGCGAGTTGACGGATAAGGCCTGACTGGCGGTACCTTTTTAAGGCGGAAGCCACGGCATCACGGCTCCCAAGGTCAGAAAAGTGGGCTGGCGTGAATACCCAACCCTTCCCATGGCCATAAATGCGTTTTATCGCCTTATTATCAATGCTTTGTGTGTGTTTTCCCATGGTATTTTTGACCCAAATTTATATGCGTATTTGTGTCAAAAAAATACACCCTTTTCAGCCCAATGTCGAGTCTTTATTTTGAAGGGTCAAATCTTTATTCTTGACAAATCAAACCCGATCGCCCTTTGAAAAACACCCCCGTCTATTTTTTACCCATTTTAGCTCAAAGCTGTCTTGGGTAATGAAAGAAAATTTTCTGCCGCGAAATCACGCCGACCAACGCAGACAACGATTTTACGCCTTCGGCGAAAACTCATTGGTTCTGTGGCCGCTGGGGCGAGATCCGGGGTCAGCCCTTGACTTTTGCCTGACGGGTTT
>CAYSGJ010000077.1:0-3208 GCA_964430705.1 uncultured Desulfobacterales bacterium
AACTCTTTGTAATTCTTTAGCATTTCACTTGAACCCTTGAATCCTTGAACCCTTGAATCCTCAGGATCTCTACAACTCTTTTGGAGATGATCCAAAAGAAAAAACTATCTCGACTCTGCGCTTTCTGCGTTTTTGCGGCAAGCCCTCGTTTTCCAGCGCATCACATGCCACATAAACAGACAATTCCCCAACAGGTAGCGCCGCCACAACCGCCTGGGCTCTGAGATCAATCGACACAACCATTCAAACCCACCGTCCAGCAACCATTGGGGCCCTCTGGGAAGCGTCCCTGAAAGAAAGTCAAACAATGCTCCCACGCCCCATATCACCGACGCGTTGATTTGATCGGAATGCGCCTCAATCCACTTCTCTTGATAAGGAACGCCCATCCCGACCATGACGATGTCCGGCGCCGCTTGATTGATGTGGGCAATGATCTTTTCACTTTCCGAAGGTTCAAAATACCCATGGTGCGTGCCGACGATCTGAAGGCCGGGGTTTTCCCTTCTTAATCTTCGCGCCGCCTTTTCCGCCACGCCCGGCCGGGCGCCCAGCATATAGACCCTGATGCCCTCTTGCGAAAATCGGCGGAAAAAGCCGGGCATGAAGTCCGCAGCCGTCAGGCGGCACGGCAGATCGCTGCCGATCAATCTGGCCGTCCACACAAGGCTTATGCCGTCTGCATATACCAGGTCCGCCCGATTCAAAATGTCCCGATAGGCGATGTCGCGTTCCGCCACGATCATGCAGTATGCATTGACATACATCACCTTGTAAAATCTTTTGGTGAGAACAAATTGAATAATCTTCTGGTAAAGTGCCTCCGTGTCGAGTTGGCTAATTGAATTCCCTAATATGTTAATTTTCTTCCCACCCATAAAGCATTACTTTTGTTCTTCTGCCTGTTAAGCTACCTCTTCTTATGAATGTTTTTTTCGGCATAGACAACCATGAGGTCGCCAAGATTTATTCTTATTGACATATTTTCGATGCCCAATTTCTGCCAAAAACTCATCAACCACTTTCCAGCGATCCTATTATACCGAGCACCAACAATTTGGCCCAAATGTTTAAGACTAATGACCTTTGGCACCAATTCTATCTCAATCAACCTAAAACCAACTTTTTCTAGCAATCGCCGTATTGTGATGGGCGAAAAGAAAAAACAATGCCCTGGCATAAACTGGCGCCACCGATTCTTTAACAGCTTATAGGAAAGGTTACAAATATTTGGTGTTTCCAACACCAATAAGCCATCATCTCTTAATATTCTATTGACCTCTTCAAGTTCTTTTGAAGGCGAGTGTAAGTGCTCAATAACTTCAAGCATAACGACAACATCGACTGATCCTGGAGAGTAATTTGCCTCAGATAAGTACCCGTGATACACGTTAATCCCATAAACGTCTCTTGCGTACTTAGCTGGCCCAACGGCCGGCTCGATACCCGACACATCCCACCCGCGTTTGCGAGCAATATCCAGCAATGCACCGACATAGCAACCGACTTCAAGCAGTTTGCCACAACATCTATGCCTCTCAATTCCATCAATTCTATTACTAAAATTTAGGTTCTTCCATTTCAATTGTTCAATATAGTGAGTCCATACGTCTGCATCCAGCCATTGCTGTTCCTGCTCTGTCGATCCGGCATATACAAGGCCGCAACGATTGCACCGAACAACAGGACCGGGCGCACTAGTCTGACCTTCTTCAAATAATAGCATGGCATCACTAACATCGCATATATCACACTCCAAAAAATGTTTCATAAATACCCCAGTCCCTTCAATCTCTCCGCCACTTCCTGACTCTCTTTATCGGAATATGAAACAAACTCACCAGGCTTTCTCACTGACTCAACACGTTCATACTCCGGAAGATGCTTGTCCAAAAATTCCTGCTCGAAAATTCCCTCCAGCACCCGTCCATCCATGTCATTCGGGATTGACACGCCGAGCATGTACAGAATGGTCGGCGCCACGTCGCAGATGCCGGCGCCTTTAATAAGTTCCCCTTGTTTGATCCCTCGTCCCATCGCCATAAAGGTTCCGTTGAGCCGATGGGTGCCCACGTGTTTGTATTCGGAACAATCAATATTCATGGGAGGACCGAATATCTCCCCGTCTTCTTTTCCCAAAGAGACGGAAGTGTAATAGGCATAATCCTTCCAGCCGATCAGCAAATCCGGGGCATCTTCGGTATGAGGACCACCATATAACTCCTGTCGTCTGTATACCTTGGCCACGATGCGTTCCCCGGTGTCGGGATCTGTAAGGGCTTCCAGTTTGTCTGCAATTTCCTCGCAAACCTTTTCATACTCTTCCCCCGGCTCAACAATCCCATGGGGTTCCCGTCCCTTGAGATTGACAAAAATGTTGCCGTACATTCCAAAGCCATATGCCTTGGTCTTTCCCCAGTTGATATTGGAAAAAGACAACCTGGATTCAATCTTATCTCTGACGCCCCCAAATTGTGTTTCAATAAAATTTTTGGCGGCTCTCGGCAAAAACCGCTTGGCCAAAAATCTTGCTTGGCTCAAAACCTTGTTCAGCGGCTGAGACCTGTTTTCCGCATACTCCAGGAACCCGATTTTTTCCAACCAACTATTCAAATAAAAAACCCTCTTGATTGGGCCGGATCCGTGGTCCGACATCACCACAACGGTCGTGTCCCGCCCCATGCATGCCATCAACTCCCCGAGATGAACGTCCGTGTTGCTGTATGTCTTGATCAACAGATCCTCGCCGTTTATGTGGTCTCCATTCTCGAGCATGTCCAACAATTGTTGATCGAGGTGTTGATGTGCCACCCGGTCGGTGTTGTTGTATACGGTCATAAACAGGTCACACGCGTACCGATCCATCAAATACTTGCTGATATCCGTCCTGTTTCTATCTTCTTTTTGAATGTCCGCCCAGAATTTTGCCTGGTCGATCTTGCGCCCCACAGGCGACGCCAAATGGATATGATAGTGACCGAACTTCTTTTTGATGTCGTTGTAAAGCGACTCCGGATACACCGTTCTGGCATCTTCACCGGGGGCGTCCATGCCGGACAGCATAAAACCGTTCACCTTCTCCGGCGGAAACGTAAACGGTATGGCAATGGCGCCCACGGTTTTTTCCGCTTTGCTGAGCATCGAAAAAATGCTTTCCGCCTTTCTCGCACTGGCATTGATCAGCTCAATCTCGTACGAATCTCGTTTC
>CAYSGJ010000078.1:0-21595 GCA_964430705.1 uncultured Desulfobacterales bacterium
CATGGTTCATCCGGTTAAAGCATACTTGAGGGATCGCCGTGTGTGTCAACAGCCGGCTATTTTGGTATCAACAGGCAAAAACTCGCTCATAAGTGCGCGTAGGGGCAAAGCTGATCCAAGCCGGTAAAATCAAAGGACTCACAAGAACGACCCGTTTACCCTGTTGCCGTAGGTTTTGATTGGGCCCGCCCCAACGTGTTCTAATTCGCTCAGACAGTTTGCCGGTTGACACCAAAACACCCGACTTCGTGGAGGATTGAAGGAGTACGCTTTAACCGGATGAAAAAAAAATGTTTTAGCGGTTGTCCGAAAAGCGCAAGTCCGTGGCGTGGTCGGCGGATGGGCATCGATCCTCCAGCCGGCCAAAACTTACCGTCAAGGCCTTGTCAGGGCGGCCGTTGAATGGGTAGAACGCAAAAAATGATGAAAGGAGGAAAAATGGTGGAAAAAATTAAAGTGGCTGCAAATACCTCCAAGGCGCCTCGGAAAAAAAAAGTGCCGGCAAAAAAAACACCCCGGAAGCAGACCGTTTCCCAAAAAACAAAACCCACCGTTTCAGGGATAAAAAAGGAGTATTTGAAAACCAAAAAACAATGTAAGGTAACATTCAAGTTCCCAAGAATCGCGGCTCCCGGCGCCAATTCGGTATGTATTGTGGGGGATTTCAACGATTGGAATATATATGCCAACCCCATGAAAAGATTAAAACAAGGCGATTTTACCATCACCGTTGCACTTGAACCGGGCCGGGAGTACCAATTCCGCTACCTCATAGATGGGGCGAGATGGGAAAACGACTGGAATGCCGACAAATACGTGAAAAGCCCCTATGGAGACAGCGACAATTCAGTCATCGTAGTGTGAGGGTTTTTGGTTTCCAATCCCCGGGATCTTATAACTTGACTCTTTTGACACCAAAGCCCGGGCCATTTTCAGATCCTTTGCGGTGGTGATCTTCATATTAAAAATATCGCCGGGGATGACCACGACTTTTCCGCCGGTCTTTTCCAACAACTCGGCATCATCCGTGCCTATGTAATTATTCCCCTTCGCAAACCGGTGCGCTTCAAGAATATCCGTATAATGAAAGGCCTGAGGCGTTTGGGCCATTTGTAATTTGCTGCGCTTCAGAGTGGACATTATGGTATTGTTCTTTACATCAATGGCTTTCACGGTATCGGTGGTCGGCATGGCCAAGATACACGCTCCGTGCTTTTTGGCCATGCCGATACATTCGCTGATTTTTTCCGGTTTCACCAAAGGCCGAACGCCGTCATGAATCACAACAAATCGGAATTTTCCCTTTGTTGATTCAAGTCCGTTGAGAACGGATTCTTGTCTTGACACCCCTCCCTTTACCAAGTGAACCGGTTTGTATATCTGAATGGAACCCAATACGGCATGCCGGCAGAAATGACGATCTTCCTCGGGAATTACCAGAAAAATCTCCTGAACGGCACGACACCTGTCAAAGGCACACAAGGTGCGCGACAGCATGGGCAAGCCCCCAAGCAACATGTATTGCTTTTTTTTCGTTTTGCCCATACGAAGGCCTTGTCCGGCGCCTACAATAATTGCAGCAACGTTGTCGTCGTCGAACATGATATTCCCGGTACCATTCAAAGGCTTCCTGATCGCATCCTACTTAAGATATGAAAGTTCCTTGGGAAGGGGTATCCCTTTGCCCATGGAATCTTCTCCATAATTCACGCTTGCCAGAATTTGTATGTCTTTTAGCGCCCGCAAGTCTCCCTGAAAAACAACTTCTTGGATCCCATCTTTTTGAATTTTTCCTCCCGCCCACTGGAGATCAAGCACACTGCTGGCGTCAAAGCGATCATACCCGACGCACAGTTCAACTTGTCCCCCATAGTGCTGAACGACCTTGGCTACCAGCAAACTTGGACGACTGTGAAATCCCATCTTCTGCGGAACCCCGACAATAATGGTGCCCCTTTCAATGTTATCATTCAGCAGTTCCTGAGCCAAGCGTTGCCCGCTTACAAGAAAATGACAGACATGATACAGACCGTAATTCACAATACGGTCCAGCACTTCGTCCAATGGCACAGCCGTTGCCAGTTGATCTCGAACCTGGATACAAATAGATTTATAGCCGACTTCATGAAGATGGCGTTCAAAATAGTGGAGAAGAATTCGGGTCAATTCCAGAAGATGCAAAACGACGGAAATATGGCCTCGAAGGCTTTTCAGCCTCATCTTGCGCAATTGTAACCCGGCCCTGTTCACATAAGTGTCGAAAGACGATTGCAGGCTGTGAACGACCATTTCGAATCGCCGTGCTTGTTCCTCATTGAAACGACCGGGCACAATGGCACGGATCTCCTCTGCCGTATGAGGCTCGAAAAAGCTGTGCATTTCGAACTCTCTCGAAACCCGCAAAAACTCCGTTGTGATCCTGACGATGTGCTTTTGTTCTTCTCTCAGGTTTTCGTCGTCAATGTCCGATTCAAGACGTGTTTCAGTGGCTATGCCGGGAAAATCGTCCCAAACAAATGGTTCGGACGGCAATGCGATGTGAAGACGTTTTGCTTCCTGCGTCGCCAGAAGACATATCTTCCTGAGCCAGTTAATCAGAAATCTGTGGGTGGCATATCCTGCTTCTTCGAAGCCGGCGGTATTTCCAAGATCATAAAAAGGCAGGCGGATATAGATATGTTTTTGTGAATAGCTGGCCTCAGAAAGGTTCCGAACGCTGGAGACCAACTCGCGATAATAATACCAGTCAGAACTACTTTTTGCTCCATGGAAATCCAAAAAATCTTCCAGAAGTTTTGAACTGGAGACCATTTGGGCGTAAAGCCTTTTGGTAAAAGTTTCTCGCCTTGGCTCGCCGTCGTGGAGATACGAACAGAGTTTCAGGAAATCCTTGGAAAAAAAATTGACCTTGCCAACAAAATCAACACATTGGCCAACGGCCTTCACTGGGCCCATTTGCATGGCTCCTATTGCGCGCAGCCTTTCGACGGTGGGTATACGACCAACACTGGTGAACGTATGCCGGCAGACACGAAAAGGGGAGAATGTCAGAGCAGGCCATAAGCCGAGTTCTGTTTTCCGTATTGGTCACCCTCCACGGAACAACGATCATTCATCTGGGGATATTGTTTGCACAATATCTCTTGCGACCTACCCGGAGGCTCGGATGGGCCATCCTCATGCGCCTCCCTATTCGGTCTTGCTCCAGGTGGGGTTTACCAAGCTTCTCCGGTCACCCGAAGAACTGGTGCGCTCTTACCGCACCTTTTCACCCTTACCCCACGAAAAGACCTTCTGGTCTTTTCGCAAGGCGGTATATTTTCTGTGGCACTATCCTTCACGTCACCGCGACTCCGCGTTACGGAGCACCCTGCCCTTTGGAGCTCGGACTTTCCTCACGCATCCGAAGACACGCGCGATCGTTTGGCCTGCTCTGACATAGCCTGCACCATCATGCCGTCACCGTTTTTCCAGTAGATAATACGTTCGCAGTTTGGGCAGAACTTCAGCGAATCTCTCCTTTGCAGTTCATTGTACATTTGAGGCGGAATATTCATATTACACCCACAACAGGTGGCATTGACAACCTGTGAAACGACAATGCCGCCCTTTCTGGTTCTGAGACGCTCGTAAACATTCAAGATCTCAGCATCCAAGTCCTCGACCATATCCGCCCTGTCTTTTTCTTCTTTCAATATTTTTGCCCGAGCATGGTCTAATTCAGTTTGTATCGCTTCCACCGCTTTTTCAACTTGTTTTCGTATTGTTGACAAATCTTTCGTTTTTTCTTCAAAACGCTCTTGCAGTTTTTCCCTTTCTTCCATGCACCCAAGGATCTTTTCTTCTTTGCCTTTGATGGCCTTGTCCATCTCGTCGATCTCTTTCAAAACAGCTTGGTATTCTTTGTTGTTTTTGATTGACAAAAGTCGGTTTTTACTTTTCTTAATGCGTTCAATGCCGTCTTCTACTTCTCTTTCATACTGTTTTTGGCACTTTTCGATCTCTTCAATGCGATTTTTGTCCGCATCGAGCCTTAGCTCAAAGCCTTTCACTTCTTGCTCGTTGATTTGGATGCGCTCGGGCCCTTGTTGAACCTCCAACCGCAATTCCTCCAACTCTCTGTCTTTCTCTTGAATTCGAGCCAACACTTCAATCTGTTTTTTCACAACTACCTCCAAAAACAACGCTTCACAATCAGGCATGCCGACTTCGGCCACCCCTGTTTTAAAAGATCAGATCAACAACCGTGTCACTTCAAATTAGCCGGAAACAATCCCTTTCCTCCCGGAAGGCGGCCACCTCAACCGTGTGTCCCTGGTCCTTAAGAACCTTGCCCAGTTTCTCAACCAAGCCTTCCACCATGATGTGTTCGGAGGCAAAGTGCCCCACATCCACGAGAGATCGACCGGCATGTTCGACACTGCGTCCATCATGATAACCAAAATCTCCGCTTACAAAAACTTCGGCATCTGAAGCAAGAAAGCTCTGCAGGAGACTTCTTCCGCTTCCCGAACACAGAGCCACCTTTCGTACCTGTTGACGGCGGTCGCCTACGATCCGAACAGCCTCCAACCCTAACGCCAGTTTAACCTGCAAGCCGAACGCTTCAAGAGACAATTTCTGATCGAGGTCTCCGATTCTTCCCAATCCTGTATTGCACTTTTCGTTACGCACGGCAACGACATCATAAACCGCCTCTTCGTAGGGATGCGTGGAAAGCAGGGTCTGTTCAACCCGAGACAGATTGGCCTTGTCCACCAGTAGCTCGAGTCGGTATTCAGCCGTACGGGTAATCTCTCCCGGCCGTCCAATAAACGGCGTAGCGGCTTCGGAAGGCTTAAACGTACCCGTGCCCGGCGTTCGGAAAGAAACGTGGGAGTATTTCAGACTTTTGCCGGCCCCCGATGCAAACAAGGCATCGGCAACCTTTTCCACATGGCCTTCAGGAATAAAAGTAACCAGACGATAAGAATCGCTCCGTGCCGGCGCCAAGACCTGTGTTGTATTAATCCCAAGTTTTTCCGCCAACATATCATTAATACCACCGATGGCGCTGTCAAGATTGGTGTGGGCGCAAAACACGCCGACCCGCTTTCTCAGCGCTATATCGATTGTTTTTCCCACGGGGTTTTCCGGATCAACGGCACTCAAGGGTTTAAAGACCAACGGGTGGTGCGTGATCACAAGATCGACGTTGTGTTTCCAGGCCTTTCCAATAAGTGCGGCTGTCGGGTCTAAGGCAACCCAAATTTTTCTGACGGGCCAGCCCATGCCGCCTATCTGGAGTCCCACATTATCCCATTGTTCGGCCAGAGACGATGGGCAAATTTTCTCCATCGCCTCGACAATATGCCTTATTTCAGTTGCCAAACGACTCCCCTTAAAACGAAAAAGGCGCGATCGCAAGATCGCACCTTTTTTCCGCCGAAAAACCCTGCTGAAAGCCGGGCATTTTCAGTAGCGCCCAGCAACAACTTTTTTCCCCTGTTAGCGACATTTTTCTGTTTCACCCTTTCGGTGTTCGTTTGCCCTTGCCTTCCGGCTTTGAACAAAGCCCAAAGTTTAAGAAACAAACCGACCCGCCACTTCCATGTTGCATAAGCGGCAGGATACATCGAGAAACGCCAAATGGTGGTGGGCCCACCTGGGTTCGAACCAGGGACCTACCGGTTATGAGCCGGTGGCTCTTCCAGCTGAGCTATGGGCCCGAAAAGGCAACGTTTGTCCAAACTGTGTACGCCCCCAAGGTGTTTCCTGTCAAGATAATTGAAGTTTCAAAAAACTCACATTTCAAGAAAGGCCTTCAGCTTGCGGCTTCTTGTCGGGTGCCGTAATTTTCTGAGGGCTTTTGCCTCGATCTGCCTGATCCGCTCACGCGTAACATGAAAATCCTTCCCCACTTCCTCCAGCGTGTGGTCCGCCTTTTCTCCGATTCCAAATCGCATACGCAGCACTTTTTCTTCCCGAGGGGTAAGGGTAGCCAGGGATTTGCGGGTCTGCTCCGCAAGGTTCATGCTGATAGCGGCCTCGGAAGGAGACATGAATTTTTTATCTTCAATAAAATCGCCGAGATGGCTGTCTTCTTCTTCCCCGATAGGGGTTTCCAACGAAATCGGCTCCTTTGCGATTTTGAGAACCTTGCGAACTTTTTCAAGGGGAAATTCCATTTTTTCCGCTATTTCTTCGGGAGTGGGTTCCCGGCCCAATTCCTGAACCAAATACCGGGATGTGCGGATCAGTTTGTTGATCGTCTCAATCATGTGAACGGGAATCCGAATCGTGCGAGCCTGATCTGCAATAGCCCTGGTAATGGCTTGGCGGATCCACCACGTTGCATATGTGCTGAATTTATAGCCTCGCCGATATTCGAACTTGTCCACCGCCTTCATGAGCCCGACGTTGCCCTCTTGAATAAGGTCGAGAAACTGAAGGCCTCGATTCGTGTATTTTTTGGCAATGCTGACCACCAGTCTCAAATTGGCATTCACCATTTTTGCCTTGGCCACCCGTGTGTTGCGTTGCCCGAGACCGATTCGGGCCAAAACACGCTTCAGGCCCTGGCTGTCCATTTTTATCTTCAATTCCTGTTGGCGAATCTTTTCATTTATCTCACTTGCTTCTTTAACAATATTTCCAAACTCGGCCTTTTTTAGTTTGCTTTGTTTCCAGTGGGATGCCACAAACTTTGTTCTGCTCTTGTGCCCCTCCCGCAACTGCGTCAAAGACACCTTGGCGCGGGAAGCACAACGGGCAAAATCATGTTCCCAGTTTTCAAAAGACCTGATCAACGCATGCACATCTTCAACAATGCCGTCGATCCATTTCCCTTCCAATCGCCAATCCTGAACATATTCAAAAATCTTACGATTCCGGCGACTGATGGAGCGCCTCAGCCGCCGGCGTTCTTCCGGTTTCAACGACGAACCAAACAAGACTTCCCGAAGCTTTTCGTTCTCTTGGTCGACTTCTTTTATGCACCTGATAATATTGTAAATTTTTTCAATATGTTCGGCTTCTTCAATATACGTATCACTTTCATCTACATCACGAAGCACATCTCTTAGCCTGATTTTACCATTTTTTAAATCACCGCCTACTTTGATGATTTTCCTGATTCCTATGGTGGATTCCACGAGGGCACGCAATATTTCCTGTTCTCCAACCTCTATCTGTTTTGCGATCTCTACTTCGCCTTCCCGGCTCAGCAAGGAAACCAGCCCCATTTCACGAAGATACATTTTTACCGGATCGGTGACACGTCCAAAAGTGTCCCTTTCAACCGGCAAGACAGTCTTGCGACGTGCTTCCGGCGCTTTTTTCGCCAAATTCTTGTCGATTGCGGAGATTTTCTTGCCATCCACGATTTCAATATCCAGCTCATCGAATACCATCATCATGTCGTCTATCTGTTCTGCGGACACATCCCCTTCGGGCAATGCATTATTGAGTTCTTCGTACGTGAGGTAGCCCTGTTTTTTCCCTTTGGTGATGAGTTCTTTCAGATCATGCACTTCTGACTTCCTCGGCATCGAAATCTCCCTCCAAACGCTTATAATATTCTATCGTCAAAAAGCGCCCAAACGTTCCCGCAAACGCTTCTGCTTCTCTTCCAAGAGCTGTTTCAACAGGCCTTGGTCATCCGCCTTCTCGGCTTCTCTGATCCTGCCCAGCAGCGCCCTTTCCTGCTTCTTTTTAAGATGGTTCCTGTATTGATCAACAATTTTCAGGCAACTATCACGATCCCACGACCTTTCCGTCATCGACAGAGAGGAAATGAGGTTTCTTGCTTGGGAATCTTCCACGTGGGTTATCAGATCCGTGGACGGACCGATTCCATTGGTTCCATATGCGGCAAGGATGTTCTTGCCTAATTTTTTCAGCACAGACGATTCCATGCACTCAACGATTTCACGAGCATCAAAATTTGAGAGCATCTCAGGCGACTGGATCATCATTGCAATGACGGTTTCTTCCAACCTTGAACCGCTTTTCGTTGCTTCCGCAGGGGCTTCGGTGGTTTTTCCCGGAGTACAGGCACAGACCTTTTCAAGTATTGCCGACTCGTCAATATCGAGTCGCTCGGAAAGCGCCTTGATATAAACCGCCCTGCTCAGCCCGTCTTGAAGAGATACGATCGGTCCCGTCAAGTCTTCTACAATTCTGATCTTACCGTCTGGGGACAGCCCATATTTCTTCACGGCCGTCTCGACAAGGAAACCCATCATATCAAGAGATTTTTCAGCGAGTCCGGCAAAATTATCGGGACCAAATTCTCGAATATAATCATCGGGATCCTTTCCCTGCGGCAGGCTCATAACCAGGGCCTTCACCTTCTCTTCCACAAACAAAGGCATGCTTCGCTCAGCCGCCTTCATGCCCGCCTCGTCCGAATCAAACACCAAAATGATCCGTTTGGCATAGCCCTTCAAAATTCGAATGTGTTGGCGTGTTATAGCAGTGCCCAGTGCGGCAACAACGTTGTTGATTCCATTGCCGTGCAAAGCCAGCACATCGAAGTATCCTTCCACCAAAAAAACGCTTCCGGTGTCGCGGCAAGCTTTTTGGGCCGGGCGCAACCCATAGAGACTATGGCGCTTGTGATAAATGGGCGTATCCGGAGAATTTAGGTACTTGGGCAGACTGTTGTCCAGACAACGCCCGCCGAAACCGACAATTCTGCCATGGACGTCTATAATCGGAAACATGATGCGTGCTCGAAAACGGTCATAAAAGCCTCTTTTTTTCGAGACAATCAACCCCGCCTTCTCCACTTCATCAAGGGAAATACCCTTGGCACCGAAGTATTTCACCAGGTTATCCCACCCTTCGGGGGCATAACCCAGACAAAATTGCTCAAGGATCTCAGACGAAACCCCCCGGTTTTCCAAATATTGCCTGGCGGGTTTGCCGGCATGGCTTTTTTGCAGGCAATGCAAAAAAAATTCAGCAGCCTGCTTATTAATATCAAAGAGCCGGTCCCTTTCTTCCAGTTCGCGTTTCTCCGTTGGCAACATATTGCCGGCAGGCACGACGATGCCGTATTGTTGCCCCAACATCCGAACAGCCTCCGGAAAACCAATATTATGATATTGCATAAGAAAACTAAACGCGTTGCCTCCCTGCCCACATCCAAAACAATGAAATATCTGCTTTTCCTCACTCACAGTAAAAGAGGGGTCTTTATCCGCATGAAACGGACACAGACCCACATGATTCTTGCCCGCCTTCCTGAGAGTGACATGTGGCGAGATTACATCGACGATGTTCGCCGTGTTCCGCACCTCAGCGATTTTGTCGTCGTCTATGAAACCACCCACCTGCAATCCTCCAACGAAACCTCTTTCGAATGGCAATTTTTGGGAACGTGTGATACGCCTTGAGCCAAGCATACAGCGCATCGGGTTGATAACGTCGACGACTGTTTACCGCGGAAAAACAGAGATTTTCTCAAGGATGATACACCGGTCCGGACAGACATAGCTTTATGGAAAAGACAGGATGTCTTCAGGATTGCAACTCCAATGAAAACATGATGGCATCTTGGTTTTTGTGTAAATTTTTCAAACTTTTAACTTAAAGCCGCCTTAATCAAATGTCAAATAAAAAAATGTCCAGACCATTTTTTTTCAGTCCGGCACCCTGAAAACTCCGGATGTTTTTCAAACGACCAAAAAGCGCTTTACCCATAAACGCTTTTTTCGATCAAGCAACTCGAACCAGGGATCAGAAGATTTTCGCGGAAAGTTACGGGCCGTTGACAGGACAAACCCAAAAAAGCGAACGCGGGTATCCGGAAAGCTCAAGTTTATATGAAAAGGAGGCCGAATGGGTATCGAGTCGTAAGCCGGGCAGGTGTTTGAGGCGTCTAGGCCGCGTTTGGACGACCGCAACGCGATCAGGTTCGCACCCGGCAAGTACCGTGATTCACAGATGTCATGGTTTTTCCAAAAAACACGTTTCGGCATATGGGCGGCACAGCAAGCAATGCCGGCGAAACGACGCCGGCCATCCCTTGCCGGCTCACAGCACGCCTTTGGTTGAGCGAACCCCGCGGATCCTTTTGTCCATTGACGTCGCTTCATCAAGGGCTTGTCCAAACCCCTTAAAAACGGCTTCAATCACATGATGCGTGTTCTCTCCATACAAGAGATTCACGTGAAGGGTTGTTCGACTCGCATTGACAAAGGCTTTTAAAAATTCTTCCACAAGTTCGGAATCAAAAGTTCCCGTTGTCGGGCGAACAAATGTAACGTTGTACGCAAGAAACGGTCTGTTGGAAAAATCAACGACCACGGATGCCAAGGCCTCATCCATAGGCACCATGGCTACACCATAGCGTTTGATGCCTTTCTTGTCATCCAACGCCTTCGAAAAAACACTACCCAGGACGATGCCCACATCTTCGACCGTGTGGTGTCCATCCACCTCGATATCGCCCTTTGCAACGATGGTCAGATCAAAAAACCCATGTGCCGCCATCAAGGTAAGCATGTGATCAAAAAAAGGAATCCCTGTAGAAATATCCCCTTTGCCCACGCCGTCAATAGTCAGTTCTGCACGGACGTCGGTTTCATTGGTGGTGCGCGCAACCATCGCGGACCGTCGATCCGACTTTTTTGAACCCACTTTCCCGCAACCGCCTTTCAAAAGATCAAGGTTTGTAAAACCTTGCTAGGCATCTATGTTCAAATTTACATTTGTCTTGACGAGTTCAAAATCGAACACACAACAAGAAATGTCAAGCAAAAAGCCCAAGATCCTCACGGCTTCCCGGTGCAACCGATATGTGGTAGCTCAACTTGGTCGGTACGGATCATTGTATTGGATCCAAATCATCTGGAAAACAAAAAGTCGTCCATACGATGACGGTAGGCGTGGTGCAGCTTTTCGATCGTGTCGGGTGTTTCGTAGCGAATGTCGCCAATGCGTTCGACGGCGAGTACCTCAATGAGCGAATTGGTGATAAAGGCCCCATCAAACCCTTTCAAACCGCTGGGTAAAACCATCGACTCGGTCAATGGCATATCCAGCTGTCTTGCCGCTTGAATAACCTGCTTGCGGGTGATTCCCGGCAGAAGCCCGGCCTCCACGGGCGGTGTGGAGATCTGCCCATCTTTTAAAAAAAAAATATTTGCAATACTTCCTTCCGTAATTTCTCCTCGTTCATTGGTGAAAAGAGCATCGAAAAATCCCTGTTCTCTGGCCCACCGCAACGCAAACATGTTCTCCAAGTAGGATGTCGTCTTAAACCGAACAAGAGGCGATCCCGAAAAACGCGTAAAAGGCGCTGGACACAAGTCTATAGTGCCTCGGAGTTTTCGATCGGACACAAAGATTGGTTCCCACGATGTTTCAAAACAGGACTTTTCCGGATGACGCCGCCCGTATGACCGAAGATTAAGCCTCAAACGCCCCTCTGCGCCGTCGCAAAGACCGCGAACGGCACCTCTCAAGGCGTCCATGGCTTTTTGTCGTGAAAAAGGAAGGTGAAAAAAACGGCATCCTTCCGCCATACGATCGAGATGATCCTCTACAAACGCCAGTTTTCCGCCCCTGTATACCCTAAATGTCTCAAAAAGCCCTTCACCAAACAAAAGGGTGCGATTCTTCATGTATTTGCCCCCGTGTTGCTATGCCGGGGTTACGCTTTGGAATCTCGCGCTTAGCTCCAAAACCCGGCCGCCGGCGCCACAATCTCTGCACCAAACAAGCCGCCTTTCTAAGATTACGCTTCAATGCCCAGCGCCATCATGGAGGCCTTTGCCTTAAGGATACTCTCCTCATACTCCGATGCCGGATCCGAATCAGCCACGATTCCCCCGCCAATGCCTAAGACGCCGTTGCCGCCGAAAAGCTCAAGCGTCCGAATGGCCACGTTCAATACCATATCGTTACCAAAAAAACACCCAATAGCCCCGCAATAAACCCCTCTTTGGTGGGGCTCCAATTCATAGATAATTTCCATAACTCTTTTTTTGGGAGCTCCTGTTACCGAACCTGGAGGAAAAGTTGCGCGGATGATGTCCGATGCCCCGACTTTCTCCCTTACGGTTCCGCGCACCCGGGAAACCATTTGATAGACGGTGTTAAAGGCTTCCACCGCATAGGGCTTTGGGACATCAATGGATCCAAATGAACAACATCGCCCCAAGTCGTTTCTCATAAGATCCACTATCATGGTGTTCTCCGCCCGATCTTTTTCGCTTTTTATCAACTCGTCCCGGCTTTTTCTGTCAAGACTCGGCTGCAGGTGTCTCTTTCTTGTCCCTTTCATGGGCTTCGACACAATGATGTCCCGTTTCCGACGCAAAAACAACTCGGGACTTCCCGAAATCACCAATCCGTCCCCAAGATTGATAAAGGCGCCAAAGGCCACGGGCTGGATCTTCCTGAGCCGAATATAGAGCTCTAAAGGATCCCCTTGGAAGGTGTAATATGCCCGCTGAGTGTAGTTTACCTGGTAGACATCGCCGGCCTTGATGTAATCAAGAACTCTGCCGACATTTTCAAGGTAAACCGATTTGCTCTGATTAAAACCGGTCATGATACTGGAAAAGAGCCGGTTCCTTTTTTTGCAGACCTTTGGCAAGACAAGCGGCTTGTCCTTGTGAACACTGTGCCATGTTTTTCGAATGTGGTCAAAGACAAGATGTCGCGGATAGGCTGCCAAGTAGATATCAGGATTGGGGCGATCTCTTTCGCCGGGCCGCGGTAATTGTTCAATCCATTGACAGGCCTCGTAACCAATATAGCCGGCTACGAGACAATCCCGACTTTCAGATGAAATAAAGGAAAAGAAATCTTCCTTGTTCAGAGCGCCGATGTCACCTCGAAGAATTTTTTCAGGTTGCCATGCCACGAAAGAATACCGTTCTTCGAACGATGGCCGTTGGCTTTCCAGCAGGATGGCCCCCGGCAAGTGATAAACCGATTCAAATACTTCACAGGGCCCGGCACTGATTCTAAGCCGTGTTTTTTCCATATCGGCAAATACCACACAGGGTTCGCACGGCGATGGTGTCCGTATTATGGAATGCCTTGGTTTAAGCCAGGATCCTTTATTGGCGAGCTATCTGGAAATCACAGATCAGCGGGGCATGGTCGGAAAGCCCAACCGGAAGGACCCGGAAATCAAGCATTTGCATTTGCGGACTGCACAAGATAAAGTCCAGTTGTCTACGAGGAGATCGGCTTGGATGGGAAGGACTGCCTTGGCGGTTCATATTCTGAAGTCCGGTTACGGATAGAAACGCCTCAAGCTCCCGTACACCCCAAAGAACATTGAAGTCTCCTGCAACAACCACCGGCTTTTCTGCACCCGTGACCAATGATTGCAAGTCGGCCAGTTGATTCCGGCGTTTTCGGAATCCAAGCGATAAATGGACCAGAAAGACGATGAATTCCTCCAACTCCAACTCGATGACCAACCGTTTGACCCCGCTGCAAAGATAATGGAATTTCTGCGATTTAATCTTGCGATTCGTCAGGAGTGCATTGCCTTGCTTTTTCAGCAAGGGAAGTCTTTGTGCAATGGAGGTGGCGGCATATTTGGTTCGATAAACGAAATCGTGTTGCATTTCGCGGGCGATGGCTTCGGCTTGATTGCTGTTTTGACAACGATAAGATCCACTGTCAACTTCGACCAGGCCAATAACGTCCGGCTCCAGAGACTTGATGAAGTCGACTATTCTGTTCAGATTCCCATTGGTCTGCTTGAGATAGCCCGCATAGGGCAACGGGAAATGAAAATGCCTGCCAAACCCTGCACCGTATCGTATATTGTATAATAGGAACCGAAGTGTTCCGGCCTGCTCATTTTTCGACATAATCGGAAAATGGTTGTTTACATTTATCTTTTCCACCACCATTCATACATCCTTTCAGCTCCGGGAGATACAATCCCTTTACAATGTGCGCGGATCATACCAACATCTCAGCACAACAATCAAGGACCGGGATTTTTATTTGTCGCACACAAGCGAGGGGAACTTATCTGCCGCTCAAACGGTCGAGGAGATTGCGAAATGTTGTCAACATCTCGCCGACTTCATGCTCTCTGATCTTATGATATTGCACCGCTGCGGTGGTGACAACCACTGTCATCTGCAAAACAAACACATCAGGGGTCATCACATGGATTAGGCTGGAAAAAAGCAGCACGATGGTAACAAAAACCAAAGGCTTTTTCCCGAACTTGCCTGCAAACCAGACCGTCACAACAAGCAATAACTGGGTCAATACGACGCCGTGGGTCAGCATGTATTATTCCTGTTCATACAGGTCAATCCACAGAAAAACAGCAACCCCGTCACCAACGCAAGCAGCCATAAGTGTACACTATTTTCGCCTTTTTTTGATCGACCGGTGTTGACCGGCCGGTCGGTAGGGCGAATATATCACAGACTTCCTTGCCCGTTCCGGGAACGAAAGCCCCCTGATCCTGCCCTTTTTTCGGCATGTTATTGAAAAGACTTGAAGAGAAAGTACACATCCCCGGCATCAAAGCCAACCATCAAGAAAAACAAACACCCCTGAGCGCTTCCTTGGCCGCCATCAGGGGTTGGGAGTGAAACATCGGCAACATCTTTTAGGCGCTTTTTACCCTATCATAAAAATCAACCGAGTTAACAACATGGTGGAGATGAGGGGGCTCGAACCCCTGACCTCGGCATTGCGAACGCCGCGCTCTCCCAGCTGAGCTACATCCCCATAACGCAACCATTCGTTATACGTTAGTCGCCTGAACATCCCGGGGTTTCAGGCTCTAAATTATTAGGGTCATCCCACTAAAAGAGATGGCAGGGACTTCTACTGTAGGGTCAAAGTCACGGCCTTGACAAGGAAAGGGTGCCGGAAGAAGCAGCTGTCACCTACAGTTTAGCCGCTACGTCGGGCGGGGTTTTTCCTCCAGGCTCTCTGCCATCAACATAATGATAGTTGATTGTTTCGTTCAAATGCAACTCTTTTTTTCGGCTTGTCTTTGCAAGGCCGGACCGAACACACGACATACAGGCTTATTGGACACGTCAGCCTACTTGCGCAAGCACAACCGTAATATTGTCACGCCCTCCGGCTGCCTTGGCCAATTCAATAAGGGTTGCCGTTCTACGCTGCAGCGTATCAGGAGAATGAAGAACCTCGGAAATACGTTCATCATCAACCATGTCCGTAAGACCATCAGAACAAAGCATAAACAAATCGTCCTTGAGCGTTTTGCCCCGCGACAGATCGAGAGTGACACTTTCCTTGACACCGACAGCCCGCAGAATGATATTTCGCATGGGATGGCTTTTGGCTTCAGCCTCGGTAATAACACCCTGATCAAGTTGCTCCTGAACCAGAGAATGATCATTGCTCAGTTGTTTTAAAACGCCGTTTCTGAGACGATATGTTCGGCTGTCTCCCATATGTCCCAGGACAAAACTGCCGCTGAAAAAAGCCACCACTTCGGCCGTGCACCCCATGCCCTTGTGCTCCGGGTTTTCATGCACATGTTTCAAGATCCTCTCATTGGCCAAAACAAAACTTCGCTGGACCCGATCGGCGGTTTCCTTCTCGGACCCACCAAAGGCATTGGAAAAAACCTCCAATGTGGTCTCTGCAAAAATCCGACTGGCCAATTCTCCGGCAGCCGCCCCACCCATGCCATCGGAGACAATACAAAGTCCCAAATCCGGCCTTACTGCAAAGGTATCTTCATTATTTGTCCGTTTCAGTCCCGTATCCGTAGCCCCGAAACAGGTTATCGTGTTATTCATGTCCACGGCCATCTTTTTCTTCTCTTATAGGAGCGTTTGCGATTGAAACCAATTTGGCAGCGCAAAGATTCTGCGGACCTGCATCGACGGACGGAAGGTTCAATCTGCGCGAAACCTAGCGAAAAAACCAACCAAGATCAAGGAAATATCGACACCTGGAGGACGTCGTTTCCTGCAGCACAATACATTCCACAAAAACCAGGCGAATACAAACAGATAATTCTCTTGACATGATTGGTCCAGTCTAGTCTATAATTTTATAGACGTTCATCGTGCCGGGTTCCGGCTGCCACTATCAAAAATACCACGGGAGTTATAGCCGCGGTTTTTTGGACTTGTCATCTCAAGCCTATCAACAGGGAACTATAGTTCATGAAAACGCCTCCTCACATCCTGGTTCAGCTCGTCCATATTCAAGGGCCTATGAAAGGTGAGATTCAGGAGTTTGCCGAACCAACCATATTCATCGGTCGGAATCCTTCAGGACATGTGCATTTTCCCAAAGACATGACCATTATTTCTCGAAAACATGCTGAAATTACAAGAGAAGGGAACCGGCACAAACTTGTGGACCACAGTGCCAACGGAACTTTTGTGAACGGCAAAAGGATCCAGACGGCCTATCTGAAAGACGGTGATGTACTCACCTTTTCAGAAGGCGGCCCCAAGGTGAGTTTTCTGACAAAGATTTCGGAAAGCCAACCTCAAGTCCAAAGTGCGCCGCAGCCCGGCGCCGGCCCACAAACAAACGACAGACCACCAAGGGAACCGGCCGAGAGGACGCCTGCACCCTCGAAACAACCCGCCGAAAAGCCTGTGGTCTCGCAAGCTCCCCAGATGGAAAGATCCCAACCCCAAGCGCCGCGGCCTCCGAAGACACCGGAACCGTCGGTTGATCAGGTCCCTTCCCAGCCCGTCCAGGTCCCGCTGGTAATCCAGTACGGCCCTACACTCCGTTCATTTAACCAGGTTCCGATAACCTTGGGAAAAAATCCGGGCTGTGAGTTCGTTCTGGATCATGCCGGGGTTATGGATCAACATGTGCAAATCTACTTCACCGAAGACCGCTATTGGATCAAAGATCTGACCGGCAAACACATGCTTTCTATCAATGGAATGCCCATTCACGGCCATTCTCCCCTGGCGCCCAACGATACACTGGCGCTCGGTCCCAACGGCCCCAACTTTCGTTTTCTTGGTGGTGGTCGTCTAGCGGAAATCGAGGAGCCCGAACCTGAACAACCTGCCTCCGGGGACCCCCGGAAAGAACCGGCTCAAAAGGAACCGGCAGCCAAGGGCCTGAGAGGCGCAAAGGCCATTTTCGACAAGTTTTTGCGACGGTAATCTGCTCCCCGGCTTTCCACAAAAGCGTATGGCAAAAAGAACAAAAAGATATTCACCTCAGGAGCACAAAAATTCTAAATCCAAAAATCTTTGCCCTTTTGAATTTCGGATTGCCCGAGTTAGGAGACACTGATGCAGATTCCCTCGATGCCTTTTAAGATCTTTGCACTGGCCCCTTTCAACGATGAAGAAAACCCATGGCCTGAAGATCCGATCGTTGTAGACAACAACAGTATTGACAGCGCCATGGAAAACCTGGGCGTGACCCTCAATGTGTCCGTTCCCAGGGATCTTTTTTCGGATGGCGAATTGGAGGTGACCTGTAAACAGTTTAAGGACTTCCACCCCGACGGCATGGTTCAAAGCAACGCGTTTTTGAAAAATCTTGCAGACGCCGGGCGTTTCGTAGGCACTGCCGATAAACAAGGCCTTTCGTCCGATCAGATTGCCGCTCGTCTCAGAGATTGGCCGAACCTTCCTCCAATGCATATCCGCAGCGAAAAGCAAACACCCCGAAAAAGTGCTTCAAGTCCTGTGGACGACATCCTTAACATAGTGGCTCTGCCGGAAGAAAACCGGACATCTTCATCTGGTGCGGTCACTGTCATTGATCAAATTGACGCGTTGGTTGGACAAACACTGGGGCATGTGTTTTCTTCGGAAGCATTCCGGAGGTTGGAATCTGCATGGCAAGGCCTTAAATGCCTGATCGACCAAGGACAGGGCGACGGGCATACACAGGTCAAGATCGTGCCTGTCAATTTGGACACTCTGGATGAAACCCTGGCGAACCTGAACGTTAAACTGGTGCACGATGTTCCCTCTCTGATAGTGGTGGATTTGCCTTTCAACAACACGCCAAGCAGTTTGGAATGCCTCGAAAGAATTGCCGGTCTTGCAGAAACCCTGCTATCGCCGGCAGTTTGCTGGGTAACCCATGACTTTTTGCATTTGGCTTCTTGGAACGACCTGGACAAGCTATCGTTTCTTCCCCATCACCTGGATGAACCGACTTTTGCCAAATGGCGCAATCTGGCCGGAACACCTTCAGCCCGGTGGCTGGCCGTCAGCTGCAACCGGTTCCTCACACGCTATCCTTATGGTCCGGACAACAAACCACGCCTTGCGTCCTTTTACGAATCACGCCCGCTGTGGATAAGCCCTGTATGGGCCATAGGCGCATTGGCAAGTCAAAGCCATGCGAAAACAGGATGGCCCACCCGATTTACCGACTGGCAGAACATCAGGCTTAACAATCTACCCCTTGACACCAGACAAGCACACAAACCCATTGCCACGGAAATGGCTATTTCTGAAACCCGGATTGAGCAATTTGCGCGAGCCGGCATCACCCCCCTGGTGGGATACCGAAACCAAGATATTGCTTTTGTTGTGGAGGAGGCTACCGTGGCCAAGGGGTCATTGCGCTATCAGTTGTTCTTGTCCCGGTTAATGCATTTTGTACTGTGGTGCAAGGACAACTTCGGGCAAGGGACATCGTCACGGGAACTGGAAGGTGCAATCACCAAGGCATTGTCTCTTTTCTGGGAAAAAAGCGGCAACACGGCCCCCAAGAGCCTGGAAGTTTCGGTAAAGGAACCGGACAGCGAAGATCGCATGTTGGTGAGAATTTCTATTGCTCCGTCCCGCCATGTATTGCCGTCGGGAGAAAAAGCGGAACTGGAGTTTTTTTGGTAAGGCGCTATCCCACCCCACCAAGACGCAGGAGCTCTTTGTAAGTCTTTACACCGTTTTTTTCCAGCATACCCACCAGTCTTTGAAAAACCAGCGCCGTGGCAAAGGCATCGCCGTAAGCGTCGTGACGATCCGGCATGCTGATGTGGAATTCTTGGGCCAGTTCATCCAAGCCGACAGGGCGGGCTTCTTCCATCGACATCTTTACAGGATCATTCATCTGCCGAACAGCCCTTGCCAAAACAGCCGTATCCACAACCTTGTTGGCCATAGTAATATCAAAATGGTGCTGCAGTGCATGGTTGATAAATCGAATATCAAAGGAAACGTGATGACCAACCAAAACGTCGCCCTGACAGAAATCGAAAAAGCGGGTCAGTACATCGGACTCCGCCCCCACCGGGTTGCTGGTCAATTTACCCGGCGTCAAATGGTGAATCTTTACGGACTCGCGGGGAATTTCACGCTCCGGCCTGATGAGTTCATAGAAGCTTCGTGACAGATCTACCCGGCCCTGTACGAAGCCGATTCCGGCAATCGATAATAAGATATCGCCTTTATGGGGGCTAAGCCCTGTCGTCTCCGTATCCATGACAACAAACCCGATACGCCTGATGGGAGTCTTTCTATCCACCCTCTTAATCTTTTCAAAGGCATCCTTGAAAACCAAAGGCACCCTCCGCCCTTGGAGTTTTTTTTTGTAAGCCCTTTGTTTGAGCGATCTGATGAACATATTCAGTGACAAGTCCGGCTGATAAAATCCCGTATGACCCTAAAACCATCCGTAAGCAATCGCTTCTCATCGGAAGAGCAATGTCCCGGATCCAGGATCCAATCCAGACCCTGCTCCTCATCCAATGCCTTGTGAAGCCCCATTTCCATGACCCATACATACACCGCCTCGAGGTCGGCGGCTTGCCTGGCTGATACAACATTGCCGTCACGAAGCCCGTGAATGCGTTCTATGGTGCTGAGCGTCATCACACCTTTTTCCATAGCCAGAGCCCGAACAGCGTCGGTCAGGGGCACAAGCACGTCGTGTTTCAGTTCCAATGTCTCTCGAAAACCTTTTGCCGTGAGCAACAAATCTCCGTAAAAACACATGGGCACGGCGTCCGGATCGTTTCTGGCTTTGACACGTTTCAGAAAACCGCCCTGATGTACCAAAACTTCAAAAACGAATTTCCTGAACGCATCCACCATGCCCCACTGTTCCAGGACACCCCTGAAGTCCAACATGCGAAGTCTCTTCGAGTCCAGAGGGACCTCCCCATCAACAAATTCTTTAATGCGCTGTCGCCACCCGGATTCAGGCAGGCACAAAACCTTTCCGGTTTTTTTGTGCAGCAAACTGCATTCCAAAAGCCCCTGTTTAACCATGTCGGCCAGCTCTTGTACATACAACCGAGCACCGGTTTTTTGCTCTCCTTCAGGATCCCTGTACATAAACCCTTCAAGGTAATTTTGTCTAAGAAGCGTTTCTTTCCGCCCGGGCGTTCCAAACGTAAGCCAACAGAATTCAAAGACCGGGGGCTCTTTGCCCTTTTTTCGCAGTTTTTCAATGGCAAGAACCAGAAGTCTTTTCGTTAATGTATCTCTAAAGTTGGTCATAAGCGCCCAGATGTCCCCTATCCCACCCCCTTCGCCCAGCATAGCCTGCTGCACGACGAACATGTCCCGAACGCATTTCTTTAGGCCTGAAACATCTTTTTGTTTGTCAATGGCTCCCACCACTGCAATGGGATTTGCTCCTTGCAACAAGATGAGGTCATGTTGGGAAATCACTCCAAAGAGCTTATTGTCCTTCAAGACGACCATGTGATGACAACGATTTTCCAACATACGCAACGAGGCTTCAAAACACGAGCCTTTGTGGTCCATGGTGACCAAAGATTTGGTCATGATCTCCGAGGCCGGCACGCTGCCGCCCCTTTGCCTCGCCAGGATCTTTTCCGTGAGGTCATTCTTCGTTACAATCCCCACGGGCGTTTTGTCTTTCGTTACAATGACCGATCCAACCCCGACAAGGGCCATGAGCCTTGCGATTTCCGATACCGTGGCCTCAGGATCGCAAACCACCGGCTCTCCGCCGATAAGAACCTCAATAGCCGTTTCGAACTGTGAGGCACTCATCTTATCGCGCCACGGCTCAGGAAAAGCGTGTTGTCGCGGTTGCCGGTATGCGGAAATTTTCGCAGACAAAGGCGCTGTCAAGGTCTGGAAATACTTTTTAAACCCATCGAAGCGATTTTCCAGTTCCAGAAAGACATGAGAACGAACCAGATAGCAAACCATGTCTTCTTGAACTTCGGCCGTATAGTGGCATTCGCCTGACAGAAGTATCTCGCTTCCGAAATGATCCCTTTCAGAAACGTATCTCAGCGTATCCCTTTCAGACCCTTTTTCCGTGAAACACCGGGCGACGCCCGAAAAGACAAGATACAGGAAGGCGTTGTCCGCAGCACCGGGACAAAAAATGATTTCTCCCTTGGGGAAGTAGTCGACCAGCAGCGTTGCGGCAACCTCTCTTAAGGTCTGTTCGGGAAGGTCTGAAAAAGGTCGAACCTTCTCCAAAAACCCTTGGACTTTGTCTAGCGGTAAGTCAACCATGAACGGCTAAGTTCCTAAGCGGCAAAATGGACCCAAACCTCCGGCAAACCCGACCGATGCGGGATCCGGGTTCACCAATACGGTTGTGTATTTAAAAAAGTTTCATCCGGTTAAAGCGTACTTCTTCAATCCTCCACGAAGTCGGGTGTTTTGGCGTCAACCGGCAAACTGTCTGAGCGAATTAGAGC
>CAYSGJ010000079.1:0-22836 GCA_964430705.1 uncultured Desulfobacterales bacterium
AGGCACAGAGGCCGAGCCCATTGTGTTGACATCGGCTTCCGGCAGCCCGGACAAGGGAGACTGGGTGGGGCTGAAAGGGGACGGATCACTCTATCTCGAATATGTGACCGTGGAGTACGGCGTCAACGGTGTTGACTATGATGCCGACGTGGAGACGGATGCGTTATACCTTTATCATTGTACTATTCAACACAGCTCGGGAACCGGTGTGTTCGCAGAGGCTCAGGTCTCCGGGACGACTCAAGTTACCGTTCAGAACTGCACGATCACCGACCATGATGCCTACGGAATCTACTGCCGAAGTTATGGCACCGGCACCATCGTTGATGCCTGGATTTCAGATAACGAAATTTATGATAATGCGTCTAGAGGCATATACCTCCACGCCGATGGTGGAGTTGGAAATCCTCATCTTTTGGCCCTCGTAAGCAACAATACGGTTTACGGGCACGCCAGTGAAGGAATTTATGCGTACACCACCAACAGCTCCGTTTCGGAACTCACCGTGGACAACAACACCGTCCACGATTCCGGCACGGGCATCTATGTCCGTTACGGGTCCAATTCTGCCGGTTCCACGGTGACCGTTTCTCACAACACGGTGCATACCCAGACGACCGGCATTCGTGTCAATACGAACACCTCGACCCTTTCTCCTGTATTGGAAAACAATATCGTGACCGGTCACACGGGAAACGGCATGCAGTGCGAGCACCTCAATTCGGGGACTCTCACGCCAACGTTGACCGGAAACCAGATTTCCGGAAACGGGAGCAACGGGGTCTACCTGAACTGCAACCGGGTGGCGGCGGTACACAACAACAGCCTGTACGGAAACACGGCATACGATCTCTACAACGATTCCGCCAGCGCCGTGGATGCAAGCGGCAACTGGTGGGGTGTAGATACCACCAACGAGATGAATGCCGGAAGCGATCCCAACATTGCAGCCATATTCGACTCCTATGACGATGGAGCGAAAGGGGCGGTGGGCTATGCAGGCTGGCTTAACGAATTCGGCGTGCCGGCCGATCCCACGCTTGATCCAGTCACTTCCCCTACGGATGACGCAACCCAAAACCTTTCCGGCACGAAGGAGGCCAATACGGCCATCCTTTTAAATGGCGTCATCGTGGTGGCCGAAGACGATGAAACGACTTGGAGCCATACAATGCCCCTGGCGGAAGGGGTCAATGCCATAGCCCTGTATGCGCTGAACACGGAAGGCTTGGCGAGTGGTGTGGTGACCGAAACCATTATCCTGGACACCACGGCGCCCCAGATCCTTTCCACTGTGCCCGCTGACGGGGCCGTGTTAAACCGAACGCTCAGCAGCATTTCCATTGCCATTTTTGAGCAAAGCACAGCGATTGATGCAGCAGCCACCGCTTCCAGCGGGACCGTGGTCGACGGCGGGGCTGCCGGCGTGCCGGGCATATGGAGGGTGGAAAACAACCACGCCACGTTCACGCCCGATGCCCCCATGGGCGAAGGAACCTACACCGTTACCCTGGATCCTGTGGACACGCCCCTGGGAAATCACCAGGAAGACGGCTTTACCTTTGCAATTGATTTAACGGCGCCTCCGGCACCATCCCTCGATCCGATCGTCAGTCCCACCAAGCTGGCTACCCAGACGATATCGGGGGGCAAGGATGCGGGTACAGCCATCTGGTTGAACGGGGGCCAGATCGTGTCGGCGGACGGCCTGACCACATGGTCATACAACCTGTCGATAGCCCTTGAGGGGACGAACAGCTACAAGCTCAAGGCCCGGGACGGGGCCGGCAACTGGAGCGGAGAGCTGCCATTCACCATTGTTCTGGACCGGGTGCCGCCGGCTTTCCAGACCTCATCTCCGGAAAACGGGGTGTACACCGCATCGCAGCTGGATGCCATTACATTTACATTCTTAGATCAGACCACGGGCATCGACGAAGCGGCATCGGTGGTCACCGGACAGGTGCAAAACAGCCTGGCCCAGGCAGTGGCCGGCGCCTGGGCTCTGACGCCTCCCGGGACATTGACCTTCACCCCGAATTCCCCGCTTGCCGAGGACACTTATTCGGCAGGCATCACGGCCATTGACCTCGCCGGTAATACAACGAGCAAAAGCATTTCCTTTACTTACGACGCCACGCCTCCGGCCGCACCGACACTCAATCCGGTGGAAAGCCCCACCCATCTGGACCACCAGACGCTTTCCGGAGGAAAAGAGGCAGAGACGTCCTTGTGGATCAACGGCGCGGAGGCCATTGCGCTGAACACCGATACCGACTGGACGTATGATCTTTCGCTGGAAGAAGGAGAAAATGTCCTGAGCATTACCACCAAAGACCGGGCGGGCAACGAGAGCGCACCGGCCACGGGCACGATCATCTACGACGATGTCATTCCCGTGCCTGTGGCCTTGACGGCCGACGGCAGCGGTCCCGGCACGACCGTTTCTCTCGACTGGACCGGTTATGACGAAGCAGGGCAGGAAGATGTGGCCTTCTATCACGTCTATGTGGCCACCAGCCTCTTCACCCAGGTGGGCGGGATGACACCGGTATGGACGCTGGATGCAGGGCATTTCAGCTACACGGTGACGGATCTGGAAACCGGGACTCTCTACTGGTTTGCCGTCGTAGCGGAAGATGAAAACGGCAATGTTGCCACATCGGCGACACCCACGCCTGCAACGCCCATGGATACCGTTGCACCGGCGTTCATTGGCCTCGACTGGATCGATGTGGACGCCAGCGAGGCATTAAGCCTAGGCGATCAGTACGTCTTCCATTTCAGCGAGGCCATGGATGTCGGTGTGGTCCAGGACGGCACTACAGACGCCAACACCTACCTGGCGCCGGCCGGCGGTACCGTTTACGGCACGACCAATACGATTTCCTGGAGTGGGGATGGACGGGACCTGACCGTAACGGTGACTGCAGGGTTCACCATTCTCGGCGATGAGATCGTCACGCCGAGCGCGTCGGTGACCGACCTGTCCGGAAACCCCGTCACCGGAATCCAGCAGCTCCAGGGTAGGCCGGTGATTGCACCGGACATTGTTTCGGTTCGTTTTGATGATGCCGACGGAAGCGGCACCGCCTCCGTGGGTGATCGCTATGTATTCACCTTTAGCGAGCCGTTGCTTCCGGGATCTCTGGTGGACGGCACCACAAAGGCGAATCTGAACCTGCCGCCGGAAGGAAAGAAGTACGGAAACATCAATAAGATTATCTGGAACGACGATTTCACCGAAGTCACCGTCGAAATCACGGCCGGATTCACCATCGTTGGCAACGAGGCGGTCGATCCCTCCGATCAGGTCACCGATGTGGACGGCAATCCGGTGAACAACACGGCGACACTGAACCTGGTCGATGTCATTGCGCCTGAAGTGACCGGCGTGGAGGCTTTTTATATCAGTCCGGTGAGCGCTACAGACAATTACAAGCTGACGATTCAGTTCAATTCGGCCATGAAAGCCGCGGTTGAGCCTGTTGTTACCATCATCAGCAGCGGCGGGACCCATCCTGTTGTTCCCTCCGGGGGGCAGTGGCTTACCACCCGGAATCTGAACGATACCTACACCACGCCCGACATTGTTCTGACACAGGGTATGGACGGCACGCTTACTGCCGGGGTAGACGGCGCCCAGGATTGGGCCGGCAACACCATGGTCCCGGCGCCGGATGTCTTCACCGCCGTGCTGGACGCTACACCCCCACCGAACCCTGCAGTCATCGTTTCTTCTATAGACTGTGGTTCTGCTACCCTGTCCTGGAATGGTTATACCGCGCCCGGAGATATTGCCGGTTTCCAGATATACCTGATGACAGACGGCGGTTTCGACACCGTGGATGGGACCTCTTTTGTCGATATGATCGGTCCTGCAGCACAAGGCTATGTCATCGACGGGCTTGATACAGATACGACGTATCATGCGGCTGTCGCGGCTTTTGACAGTGTGGGCAACTTGGCGCCAAACGTTACGTCTCATCCTGTTTTCATTGAGCAACCAGTCCCACCCGCCGCGGAGATCACCGTTGTCGCGGGAAGCAACCCGGACGATGCGGTTATTGCCTGGTCCGGTTATAACACTACAGGGCTTTGCGGCTTTGCGGGGTTCCGGGTCTACATGGAAGAGACACACTTCAACACGGTAAGCGGCCTTACGCCGGTCGTGACGCTGCCTGAAACGCAGCGCGGATACATTGCATCAGGTCTTGATCGAAGCAAGGCCTATTACTTTGCTGTGGTGGGATTTAACCAAAAGAATGAATTCGACGATACCGTAGCAACCGCCTCCTGGTCGGATCCGTACAGTGGCGACATTATCGTAGATACCACCATCGGGGCGGGCGAACAAAAGGAGATCGCCATCGACCAAACCATGGTGGTGACCTCCGGGGCCACGCTCACTATCGAGCCTGGGACGACCCTCTATTTCGCGCCGGGCACGGGAATCACCATCGAGTCCGGCGCCCTCATTGCCGATGGGACGGCCCTGGATCCCATCGTCATGACATCGCAAAATGACCAAGGCGACGGCTCGCCCGCTCCGGGAGATTGGAACGGCGTTATTCTGCAATCAGGAGATGCGGGATCTATACTACGCCATGTCTTTATTACATACGGACAGGGACTTGAAATTACGGGCGGTGCACCAACAGTCGAGGCATTTACTGCGTTGCATAATGTTGGTTCGGGGCTTTTGGTCAGCGAAAACGGTGAACTGGTAACCGCTGAGGCCATGCTCCTGTACAACGACATCGGGGCCGGCATAGAAACCGGAGGACAGCTCACCGTTACCGGGTCGGTAATCAAGTACAACGGGACCAATGCCTCTTCGGACAATTCGCAGACCCTGCAGGCGCAAGGCAATTGGTGGGGTTCCGTTGATTGGGCAGCCATTGAGAGCGGTCTTGTGGGCGACGTGACATACGATGATGGCATGACGTCTTTCCTTACCTATGAACCGGTGCTGACGCCGGCCATGGATACGGCGGACGGCAATATCGTGGTGGGCAATCAACAGATACAAGTGATCCTGGCAAGTCGAAATGCCGAGGAGATGCGGATCAGTGAGGATTCAAGCTTTGTGGGTGTCTTTTTCGAAGACTTCGTGTCGGAGAAAACGTTCGCCTTATCGGAAGGCGGGGGCATCAAGACCGTATATGCCCAGTTCAGAAGTCCCACCGGCAAGGAATCGACACCCATATCACTGGAGGTCAATTATGTTACGGAAGGGCCTGCGATTACGTCGTTCAACCTGACCGAGGGACTCGAGATTCACCGTTCCATAGAGGTCCATGGCGAGGCCACTGCTGTATTGGGCCTGAGCTCTCTCGAGTTCTATGTGGACGGTGTCCGGATTGCCGGCACGACGGATGACAGCCTTGATCATTGGTGGGATGTGCGCGAGACCGGCAGCGGCGTTCACCGGGTGAAACTGCTGGCGCGCGACGTCCTGAACAGTGTCGCCACCTTGGAAGTGAATGTGTTGGTTTCAGTCGAGCCTCCTCCGGCGCCGGTTATTACCGAGCCGGCTGACGGGTTGATTCTTGCAGACGACACGGTGACCGTGCGAGGCACGTCCGAGCCCTTTGTTTCGGTTACACTGCGGCGGGATGGTTTTGTTGTGGGAAGCGTTACGCCGGGACACGATGGTGTCTTTGAGGTGGCCGATGTAAGTCTCCGGGAAGGCAACAATGCATTGGTGGCCGTCGCACAAGACAGTATCGCGCAGAGCGCGGAATCGAATGTCGTCAATATGACTCTGGATACGGGTGAGCCGGAATCGCCTGTTTTGCTTAATATACAGGTGGTTTTAGGCCAAGGGATCACGGTCCGATGGGATTATGCGCGCACCGGAGAACGTCCGACATTTTTCCGACTCTACCGACATACGGCGCCGTTTACGACAACAGACCAGGCCACATTATTGGCGGACAATCTGACAGAACTGTTTTACCAAGACTTCGGTCTGGCTGATGGAACCTATTTTTACGGATTGGTGGGTGTAGACGGTGTGGGAAATGTCAGCCCGTTATCCAATGTCCTTTCGGCCGAGTATGATGGGACCTTGCCGACATTTACCATAAGTTACAACGGCCAGTCATCACCCGTGGGTCCGGGCACATTTTCAATTTATTTGGCTGTCTCCGAACCGCTTGCGGCCTCCCCGGCATTGACGATTACGCCGGCCGGCAGCGCGACCCCATTGCTCGTTGCCCTGACCCGCCTGGATGACTTCACCTATACGGGAACTGTTGACGTGGAAAGCGACATGCCCTCCGGTATCATTACCGTTTCCGTTTCAGGTAAGGATTTTTCCGGAAACGGATTTGCCGGGTCGCCGGCCGGTCCGGACATGGCATTTGATACCGACGGGCCCAGCGGCGCCATCGGGGTATCAGAGTCGCTTCCGGTGCAGGTGCTCACGCCTACAGATGTGACGCTAAGTCTGACGCTCAATGAAGACGCAAAGACCGGAACCACGCCTCAGCTGCAATTTCAGCCGCCCATAGGCGACGAGGTTGACATTTTGTTGACTGGTTCCGGCAGCAGCTGGGCCGGTGTACTGCAACTTACACCGGACATGGCGCCGGAAACGGGCAGCGGGGTAGGACAGTTCACCCTGTCTGCCGTGGATGGCCTGGATAACACCGGGACGGAATTGACGGCCGGCGGCCAACTTGAGATGTATAAAACGAGTCCCACACCTGCATTGCCCCCTTCCAGTTTGGCAGCGATATCGCTGCCTGCCGGGCAGATCCGGCTGAACTGGGATGTTGTGGCCCAGGCAGATAGCTACACGGTCTACCGAAAGGCAGGCGATTGCGTGCTGGCTCCGTCAGACCAGCTGGTCACGGGCCTAGTCGAGCCGATGTATACGGACACGCCTCCTGCAGAGGGCGCTGTGTACTGTTACGCAGTGACTACGAACCGCCTTGGGGCGGAAAGCGCTTTTTCCAGCGTGGCTACCGGATTGTCCGATGCTACCGCGCCTTCTTCACCGGAGAATCTGGCTGTCGCCTTGCTTGCCGATGGTGTGAAAATTTCGTGGGACCGCCCCGGAAGTGGTGAGGTGCCCGCCAACTACCGTATCTATCGCGACGGTGCAATGGTCAAAAGCGTTCCGGACACAGGGGCCCAGATGTCTGTGCTCGATCACCCCGGCACAGGCGGTGTATTCAGTTACACTGTCGGATCCGTGGATGCTGTCGGCAATGAAGCCGTGGCCGGACCGGTGGAACAAAATCTGCTGGTCGGTGCGGTCAGTCATCTTGAGGCTTACATCAATGACGATGACGTGCCTGTGCTCTTTTGGGCGAGCACAGATCCGACAGGCGTGGGCTTCAACGTGTATCGCGGTGGCGTCAAATTAAACGCAGTGCTGGTCAACGAGCTGACTTATGCGGATACGCTTTTTGCGGGTTTTTCAGCGGTCGAGTACGCAGTGCGGCCTGTCAATGGCAATGGTGATGAGGGTCCGGCGCGGACCATAACCGTGATGCCTGTAGACATTGATGTGACAGTGAATCCTGATGAAAACGGCAACCCGCAGCCGGTGAATATCCGTTACTTCAATCGTTTCAGCGTCAGTATTTCGAACAATGCGCAGAACGAGACGCTCTCGGTTGAAAGGCTAAAACTGTTCCTGAGCCAGAACGGCGAAGCGCAATACAGTCTGGATCAAGACGTGGGACAGAGCGTTTCGGCTGGGGAGTCTTACGATCATTCCGTTGTGGCGTTGGCCAGCCCGTCGGTGGACGACTATGTGTTTAAGGTCACCGTCGAGCACAGGGATGACAACGGCGGCCGGGTCACGTATGAACGCAGCGTGGTGATAGATGAGGTCAGGGAGATTCCGGCCGTGGTCAGGCTCACGACGAAAAACGCCCCGTTGGCCGGCGGCTATGCCACGGTCAATGTCTGCCTGTACAACTATAGCTACACGGATGTGAACGTGGTGGTGAGCCGTGCCGATGGCTTGGCTCCGGGAGATATCTATCTATCCATTGTCAACAAAGACGGACTGGAGATCAGCCGGGCGCAATACAACGGAAGCCCGCAGGGTTCTTTCACCATCGGGTCCACGACGTATGTGACCATCCCCACCGGGGAGATCCTGTGTGTAGATGTGCCTGTGCTGGTGCCGGTGAACCTGGAAGAAGGTGCGGCCATCCATTTTGTGGCCGGTGTGCAGAACTTTACGGCGGATGATTCTTTTGGCTTGGGTCTGATTGCCGGCGGGACGTTGACTGGAAGCCTCCGATCCGCAATTGTGTTGGCCGAATACTACGGTACGGCCTTTACCGATAAATCCGCCTATTCGAATGACGAGGTGGTTGTCATTACAGGTCAGGCCCTTGACCAGGGGACCGGTGATCCCAGACCCAGTGTCGAGCTGAAGATTGGTTTTGAGCTCGACGGTTACAGGTGGACCGCCGACGTGACCACGGATGAAAACGGAGATTACCAGTACGAGTACCATGCGACGTCGGGCGTGGGCGGCGAATTTACCGTGTGGGCTGCCCATCCCAATGTCTTTGACGTCATCGACCAGGCGCGTTTCACTCTGTATCGATTCTACATGGCGCCCGAACAGGGGGAGATTGTTACATTCAAGGGCGCTCCGTTCAGGTACAGAATTGGCCTTTATAATCCCGGCACAACGGTGCTTGACGGGTTCAGCATGGAGTTCCGGGCGTACACGTTGGACGGCGACACGGAGGTTCCGGAGCCCGGCATTCAGGGGCAGGTCATCATCCCCGACGGTTTCCAGGTCAAGGCCGGCAGTTACAATGATCTGGAGTTTGAGATCGCACCGGAACTCGGCGCCCCGGACCTGGCCAATGTGGAATATACGGTCCGCTGTGTTCAGGGTGCGGAGGCGACCTTCATCGCCACGGTCAGCATGATTTCCTCTGCGCCCGCGCTGCAACTGACGTCTCCGGCAGCCGGATATGTGGACGTGACCGTAAACCGGGGATCGGTGCGCCGGGTGCCTGTGAGCATTCAAAATACGGGCGTCAACACATGGGAGGGCGCCCAACTGATTCTACCACAGAATCTCACCTGGATTACGACCAACCTGGGGGCCAACGGTTCGGATACGGTGGCGCTGGGCGACATCGCCTCCGGCGAGTCTGTGACATTTGATGTGTTGGTGGCGCCGCCCGATGACGAGGTTTTCGGCTATCAAAACGATGTCTTTGAAATGACCGGTACCAACACGGCATCCACCTTCACCTTCAACGTGTATGCCCTCGTGTCCTCGTCGCAAATGGGGGCCGCTCAGTTTGCAGTATACAACATTCTGGGCCAAAGCGTAGAGGGCGCGACGATCCGTATGAGCAATCCTTTGATCCGTGAAGAAATCGTGCCGGTGAAAACCGATGAGAACGGCGAGGTGCTCGTTGAACATCTTCAGGAAGGAAACTGGACGTATCAGGTCAGCGCGCCGGGCCATGGGACGGAAAGCGATATCGTGACCATTGTGCCGGATCAAACCGTGGCCGTGGAACCTGAACTGGAGCGGAGCCTTGTGTCGATACGGTTCAATGTGGAGCCGGTGCCCTTTACTGACAGATATGAGATCAAGATCGAACAAACCTTTGAAACCCATGTGCCCGCACCGGTACTCGTTATGGATCCTCCGATGACCAAGGTGCATTATGTGGAACCCGGGATGGAGGCGATTTTTATCATCAAAATGAGCAATTACGGTCTTAAGGCCCTTGATGATGTCACCCTGACTTATTCCGACAGCGGGCAGGCCCGCTGGGAACCACTAATCACTTACATACCCAGACTGGGGGCCATGCAGACCATTGAGGTGCCTTTTAAGTTTACCTACCGCGGTCCTCAAGGAGGGCAGGACCTGCCAGGCGGTATTCTAGACGATGTCAAAAAAGCCAAAAATACTTATGACGAATGGAAACGATGCGTTGATACGAAGGTCTTGAAAAATTATTTCTATGCCATGCAGAACCTGGTGGTTACCGCCACCGGTCATACGAGTTCGATAAAAGGAAATAAGAGAAAACCTGTTGATGCCCTGGCGGGCATGGATTTTAATGCGACCATCGATCTTTGTGGTCTTGCCAAGGATGAGTGCAAAGAGAAGCTCCAGGGGTTGACCATAGCGTCCTACCCGTTGTTCACCGAAGAGGAGGCGCAAGAGAAGTGCGACGCAGCGTATTCGACCATAACCGCGATTCCTGTTTTTGGGCAAGCACTGGATACGGCCTGCACGGTGCTGGAAAGGACCCAGAAGGCCTACGATTACGGCAAGATGCTGGGATGTGCCGAGAAAGTACTTTCAGACAATCGTAAGCCGACAAAACCAACGGGTAAGACCGACCAGGATGATCCGAGCGGGGGGGATACGTTGAGTGATTCCTTTTTCAATGCTTTGGATCCGGGCGGCGGCATGGTGAATCTTGCGGGGTGTAAGTCATGCGGCCCTACCATCACGACGGGCACCGGAGGCCCGGGATGTTTTGCCGCCGGCACGCCCATTGTCATGGCAGACGGGGCCTTGCATCCCGTTGAGTCCATCAGGCCGGGAGACAGCGTCCAGGGATTCGACGGCCAGGCGGCGGTGGTAAGTCGTGTGAAGGTGCGGGAGACCGGTCATATCCGCGAAATCCGTTATCTGGGACTGGATGGAGATGGTGTTCTACGTCGGCTACGGACTACGGACGAACACCAATTCTGGGTCATGAACAAGGATCGTTGGATGTTTGCCGGTGACTTGCAGCCAGGTAATCGGTTGATGCTTTCCGGAGGCCAAGAGGCCGAAATTGTGGAGACCATGCGTTATGCGAAAAGCGAAACGGTTTACAATCTGGACGTGGCCGGGTACGAGACCTATTTCGCAAACGGGGTGCTTGTTTACCAGGATTGCAACGGACGGACTACAGAGCGGGTGAACGAACACTTGCGCGCCCATCTGCACAGTCGGGGATTAGCAACGGTGTCCCGCAGTCTACTCACAGACCACATAGAAGGGGTCGCCGTAAATGCTGTTGACGGTTGGGGCGATACAGCACCGGTTCTGGATCGTAATAGGGAAGGAGGGAGGCCGTAATGAAACCGTCGGTTTTTGCTTGGACACGTCTTTGGGTACTGGCTTCCTGCCTGTTTCTTCTGGGAACGGAAAAGGTCGAGGCGGCCCAACAGTACCAGGGGCTTTGCTCTTATGTGAAAATGGAAATCCTTCAGGAACTGGCCTTGGAGCGCATCGGTTTTCTGGCCACGCTGGAGGTGACCAACAACGAGGGGGACGCCAGCATCACCGATTTTTCTGCAATGCTTACTTTTGAGCAGCAGCCCCTTAGTCCGGGAGACGGGGCCTCGGAGGCCTCGGGTTTCTTTTTTGTACAACCGCCCGAACTGGAAGGCATTACGGGCATTGATGGGTCGGGCATCATTCGTCCCGGCGAGACGGCGATCATTCGATGGTTCATTATTCCGAAGATCACGGCAGGCGGCACGGAACCCGTCGGGCTTCAATACAATGTAGGCGCGCAACTGGGTGGTTCCATCTATGGGATGCAGATTGCTCCGGAAATTCTTATAGTGATTCCCGATACCATTACGGTGAAACCGGAGCCTCAGTTGGAGATCACCTACTTCCAACCCCGGGATGTGGACGGAGACGATCCGTTTACACCGGATGTGGTGGAAACGCCCATTCCGTTTACGCTGGGGGTTTTGGTAAACAATGTGGGCTACGGCCGTGCGAACAGTGTGCGCGTGGAATCAGAGCAGCCCCGGATCGTGGAAGACCTTCAGGGGCTGCAAGTTATTCCTCGACTGTTGGGAACCCGAGTGGACGATGAACAGACGAACCACGCGAGCTTGACCATAACGCTGGGCGACATCGAGCCCGGCCGGTGCCGTAAGGGCGCTTGGGATATGATCACGACCCTATCGGGCGAATTCACCGAATTTAAAGCGTCGTACACCCATGCTTCCGAATTAGGCGGGAGGGATACATCGATCATCACATCCATGAATGCCTACTTCATGGTGCATGAGGTGCTAAACGATCAGCCGGGCCGGGACGACCTCCTGGATTTTTTGGCAGATACTATTGACGATTCGGAGATGATACCAGACATTCTTTACGAGAGTGACTGCATCACAACACCTGTCAACCGACTGATCGATGTCGAGATTCTGAATTACAGTAATCTGGTTGCTACCGTTCGTGCCAATGCTACTTTTCAAAATTGGGTTTATATGCGTCTCGATGACCCAGCACAGGCCAAGTATCCGATTGCCGGCGTGGTCCGATCCGATGGGAAAGTGCTGTGCCCGCATAATTACTGGACCAACATCCGGTACCGGGAGCCTGACAATGCCAAGTTAACCTACCTGAACATCTTCGACTTTGTCGCATTGGGACAATACGAATACACTGTGACCTATGTGTCGCCGGGGACAGACGTCGAAACGCCGGTGACGACCCTATTGTTTTCCGGACCGTACGAAGAATACAACGGCAAGACCTATGTCTTACCGGAAACGCAGTTATTTTTCCTTGCAGAAGACGACAGCCCGGTCGGTACCTACTACAGATTGGATGCCGCGGCCGATTTTACCCCGGCTGCACCCTTCAGCATCCCGGATGCGGGCGAATATTTTCTCGAATATTACTCCGAGGATTCGGAAGGTAACCGGGAGAACCCGCAACAGGCTACGATCATTGTCTCTGTTGCCGATCCCGGTATCGAGAATGTATCGGTCGATACAGAAACCCTTTTCATCACGGGAGATTCCATATCCGTCCGGCCCACAAGCCTGACCGTCGATTTTAATGGTGTAACAACCGCCGGAAGTCTGGAAGCAGTGGTCGATGTTTTTCAAGGGGTATTCGGTTTCCCCACGATCAGCGGCGTGCCTTCCTCACCCACTGCCGACACCAATGCTACGGTGACCATTGGCGGGGACAATGTGGATTACTACCGCTATCGCCTGAACAGTGATCCCTGGAGCGGGGAGATTCCGGTATCACAGTCGATAGAACTGACGGGGCTGAGCGGTGTCGTGCAACTTGCCGTGTCGGGGCGAAGTCGGTACGGCAGTTACCATTCAGACAGCGAGGCCGTTACCGTGTCGTGGACCGTCGACACAGGAGCACCGGCCATTTCCATCACCGGAACGCCGGAAACGCCAACCCGTGAGACCGCGGCAACCCTTTATGTGGAGGAAAGCAGCTACTACTGCTATCGGATAGACGGAGGCGCGTACCAACCCGATGCGGGCGCCGGATCGCCCATCGTGCTTGCTCGATTGACCGATGGAGAGCATGCGGTGGAGGTTTTGCCCAGGGTCGGTTCAGGTGGGGTTTGTCCTGGGGACGGTGCCGGCACCATAGCACGCTGGACGGTTGAACGGTTGTATGGCCTGGACTTTCCTATGGAAAAAAGGGTGCGGCACGAATCCCTGGGGCAGATCGATGGCAATCCGACGGCCTATGTATGGGACGGCAGAGATGACAGCGGTATCGCGGTGGCACCTGGATGGTATAGCGTTAAAATAACGGTTATAGATGGTCTCGGCCGCGCAGGCAGTACCGTCAAACTGGTTTATGTGGGCGATCTGGTGGCGGACGGCTTGCTATTGTCCGATGGGGGAATTGCAGGCCAGAAGGAAGCGCACGCTTTTGGAAAATGGGTGGTGTGGCAGGATCAAAGATATGGCAATTGGGATGTTTTTGCCATGGATTTAACCGATCAAACCGGCACGCCGATTTTGGTCGCAGGAACCCAGTTCAACCAAGAAAGGCCCAGGACCGATGGCACCTATGTTGTTTGGGAGGACCGGCAGGCGGATGGGAGCTGGGATATCTGGGCAAAAAGACTCGACACCGCGGATGAGCCTTTTGCCATAACAGCCACGCCGAATGCCGACGAGAGAAAGCCGGCTGTTTGCTGGCCATGGGTCGTCTACCAGACAAAGCCGGTGGCGGTGCCCAGTGCACCCTGGCAACTCACTGTGTATCATATGATTGAGGACCGTTCGGAAACCATTGATGCAACCACCCAAGACCAACTGGATCCCTGGGTCCATCAAGACCGGGTAGTATGGCAGGATTTCAGGGATGCCGGGCCGGGCGAGATATATTTAAAGAACTTGAAAACAGGTGATGTTCGGCGCATTACGCATGATTCGGGAGGGCAGTACCATCCCGTGATTTACGAACAATGGATTGTTTGGGCCGACAATCGCAACGGCCAGTTCGATCTGTACGGATACAACCTGTTGCGGGGCATGGAGATTCAACTCACAGCCACACCGGAAAACGAGACGTGGCCCATGATAAACGGCAAGTGGGTGGTATGCACTGAAGACGCAATGGGTGGGGCCGATACGAACATTCGTCTTTTATCGCTTTCCAATCTTGCAGCCATTCAAATGACCAGCACGAACACGGAGAAGGAAAGACCCTGTTTGGCATCGGGAAAGCTGATATGGGCGGATAATGTCAACGGCCTTAAGCAGATCACGATCGGCAGTGTTCCTGACCTGCAACCTGTATTCAGGAATCACAATACGGTGGCGGTGACAGAAGGCATGGCTTCCGAGTTGCAGGATGGCTTTACGCTCCTTGAGCTTTGGAATCAAGAAGCCGGTGTGACAGCCATTACGCGCTATACGAGTCTGGTGCCGACGGTTGAGTCCGACACCCTGATCTGGGACGGCAACCAACCGACTGGGAATAATTTCAGTCTGGAAGCAGGGACATTCCTTTGGGTTCGGTTTGGCCAGACACACATACTGGATCTAGGCTACGGGGCCTGCAGCGCGGTAGACCTGGTTGCCGGCGTGAATGTGCTCACATACACCTGCTTTCCGGATCAATATACCGCTTATGACCTCATAGGCGAAATAGGAACAAGTCATATCATCGGCCTGCGGATGTTGGATGCCGATACAGGCAGATGGCGGGTCGCCTCTGTTGTGGGTGAAGAGATTGTAGGTGAAAATTTCGCGATTCCAAGAATTGCCGTGGTGATGATGGATACGAAAAACGCAATCATGACATGGAAACCTGGGGAGTAACGGACATGAAAAACCGAATAAAAGGCTTGGCGACTGTGGCCTTCGTCATGGTGGCCGTCTTGTTGCCGGGAGCTTGCCTTGCCGTAGACGCACAAACGCTTAAAGAGATGCTGGATCATGGAGAAAAGGTAACCGTCATCGACATCCGGAGTCAAGAATTGTACAGGGCCGGTCATATCCGCGATGCCATCCATATTCCTTCCGGCATTGTTGCCAGAAAACCGCTCCCACCCATCGGCAAGGTGGTTGTCTGTGGTGATGGCATTCGTAACGATATCACCCAAAATGCCGTTGAAGCGCTGAACGCGAAAGCAGGCATTGAAGCGGAAATGCTGGAGGGGGGCTTTTCTGCCTGGAATGCCCGAAACTTTCCCAAATTCCAACGCCCAGGCATAAGAAAAGAGCTGTGTCGTTATATTACTTATCAAGAACTTCAGAAAGCGAGTGCCACCAACCGGAATCTGGTGCTGGTTGACGTGCGCCGGCTTCAGAAAAAGCAAAGAAAAATCGAACAAGACAAATCGATACCCGGTGCTGAGGATCTTTCGGATTTATCGGAAAAGTTTCCCGGGCTTGAGGTTATTAGAATTGATCGAAAGGCCCTGGTGAATGGGCATAACGGAGAAAACGTTTCTATCGCTGCCTTTTCAAAAGGGCAGAAGGCAGTCTATGTGATTATTGATCGGGGCGATGGAACGGCGGAAAAAATGGCCCATCGTTTGTACGGGGCAGGAATTAGACAGGTGGTTGTCCTGGTGGGCGGTGAAAGGACATTGCGAAGAGAAGGCATGCCGGGTTCGCGAACCGAGGCGGCAAGAGAATCGCTTTGAAATCAATGAGGAAATACCTTCTTGCAATTACAGCCACACTGTTTTTGGTTGTCTTATGTCTGCATCTTGTGCGTGTCGCAGGACAACAAAGAGAAGAGAAATCCGCAGGGCAGAATGTTTCTTTGGCCGATTTCTCAAACGATTCGTATGTGATTGCTCGCGAGACGATTGCCGGCCGCCAGGAAGCCGCCAACGGCTTCTCCTGGCGCTACGGATATGATGTGGCATTGCATGATGCATTGATGATCAAGGTGGGCGTCAACTTGATCCCGACACAGGGGGTTGCTGCAATTGAACTGGACAGGGCCAAACCGGCTTGGGAGCAAGGTATTGAACGACTTTGGAGTAATCGGTTTGCACTGGAGACCCGTTCCGGGCGTCGGTATCCGATTCTTATTGATATTACGTTTTTGGGGCCCGTGTTCCATCACGATGTGATTGTTCGGCCGGGATCGGGTCGGACGGACGCGCTTAACTGGAACCTGAAGGACAGCCCGGAGCTGGTGGCCCACGAGTTTGGACATATGATCGGTTTATTCGATGAATATGAGAGGGGCGCGCTGGCGCCGGAGAATGCCATCATCGATTCCGACAGTATTATGAGCTCCAATCCCGGGCCAAGCGCCGTGCCCCGTGCCCGTCACTACGAACCATTTCGCAAGTGGTTTATCGGCAAGACCATGATGAATAATGTGAGGATCGTCCATGAAAAAGCAAGCGATGAATAGAACCTGCAGAAGTCTTTTTCGCCTTGTCATTTTGTGTGTCGTGTTGCTGCCGGCAGTGGCGCCGGCATGGTCTTTTATGACCATTCAGGATGTGCAGACGACAGATGTCACCTCATCCGGTTTTGCCGTGATATGGAAGACCTGTGACTCCGAGGTCCCCCATGTGGGCGTGGCTGCACGGCCGCGGATAGCGGTTTTTTCTGATGCGGGTGGTACGGACGATATCTCATCGCAACTTGAAGTGACAACCGTCCCTTTGTTCGGCGGCGATCCGGACGGTTTCGACGACTACGATAGGCAAGAGGACATGGAGGCACTGCGGGCGCTTGCACAAGACTTGGGTTTGATGAAAATCGGCGTTCAGGGTTGCCTGCCACAGACGACCTATTTTTTTAAGATTTATTCGGAAAACGGTGGTCCCGAAGCCTCATGGCCTCCCTCTGGTCTGGCCTCGGTAACCACCACAGCAGTGAATGCCTTTATTGTTGATTCGAAACAAGTGTTGGTGTCCCTGACCGATGATTTGGGCACGCTGGATGCCAGAGGATGGTTGGCGACGGCGTCGAGCAGCGATGCAATTTACCCGGTTTCCACCTATGTGGAAGACGGGACCGGCACGAACCAGGCGTATTTGAATCTGTCCAATCTTTTTGATGTAGACGAAGACAATTGGACTCCCATGGGGCTCAAGGTCATCACCATAGAAGTAAGACCGCCGGACACAGATCCTCTTCGAAGAGGATCTGTACTTTTCTTCACGGAGGCGTTTGTCGTGTCCCAAGTCCATAAAATAAATATCAACGTGGACGAAGAAGGCGACAATACCCCTCCCGGTGTTGAAGCCACCCCTGTGGGCGGGAGCTATCCTGCGGCCCTGAGTGTGACCCTGGAGACGAATGAACCGGCGTATGTTTTTTACACGATTGATGAGCAGGAGCCGACTGTTTCTTCCAATTTGTATATAGATCCGATTCCGATCGAAGCAGACACGACAATCAAATTCATGGCCGTGGACATGGCCGGCAACCAAAGCGCCGTCCGCACGGAGGTTTACACGGTTGTGTATAACCAGATGCCTTACACCCCGTCATCGCCGAGTCCGGCCGACGGGGCGACGGGCATTTCCATCGACCCGACGTTGCGCTGGCAGGGAGGAGACCCGGATCCGGGCGACGCGGTTGCGTATGACGTGTATTTTGGCACCACCGAGTCCGGAATGGTGAAAATCTGCCAAGGCTTGACGGAGGGCGCCTGTCAGCCTTCGGAGTTTGTGAACCACTTCGACACTCAATACTTCTGGCAGGTTTTGGCCAAAGATGATAAAGGGGACGAGGTAGCGGGGCCTGTCTGGCGTTTCACCACTTTTACAAGTACTGGCGACGAAGATCGGGATGGTTTGACCAATGAAGAAGAAATGTTTCACGGGACCGATCCTTTTCATTGGGATACGGACGGCGACGGCTACGGAGACGGAGATGAAATCGCTTGGGGTAGTGATCCCCAGGATAAAAACAGCATTCCCAACATCTGGTGTGAGGGTGATTTCGACGGTGACGGCGACGTCGACGGGGCAGACCTGGCGGTTTTTGGCGATGCCTTTGATGCCCGTTCCGTTGATGCCAACTACAACAGTGCCGCTGATTTTGATCAAAACGGCCATGTCGAGATTTCCGATCTGGATATTTTTGTTAATGATTTTGGAAGAATCGATTGCCCGGAGATGTTCTCCCCGGGGGATTTGGATCGCGACGGCGATATAGACGAGCAGGACCACGCGCTTTTCATTGCAACTCTGGGACTTTGTCAGAACGATCCGGGTTTCGATGGGGCGGCGGACTATGATGGGGACGGATGTGTTACCAACGCAGACTACGCTATTTGGTACGGATACTACCAGACCGTTCAACCTTGCGTATCCGGAGACATTGATCAAGACGGAGATGTAGACGTTGACGATGAGACCGCTTTTTTGGAAGCTGTGGGAAGTTGTCTGGGGGATCCAGATTTTTTGCCTCAGGCCGATTGCGACGGCGATGGCTGCATTACCAATGCGGATTATGCGGCGTGGTATAGTAGTTTTCATTCATAGAAGGGGACGGAGGATGTTCTATGAAAAATGGTAAAATTTTCTTACATTTTTTGGCGACGGCGGTTCTGCTCGTTTTTATAGTAACCTCTGCTTCCGGTGCACCGGTGGTGAGTCTGGATTTGGTTGGAGGGCCACCCGTCTATGCCGGCGAGGTTTTTGCGGTCAATGTGCTGGCGGATGTGGGAACTCTGCACATCATCGCCTTTGGTTTCGATGTCGTCTGCGATGATGCGGCCACGGATTATCTCGGCGCTGTCGTGGCAACCCCCTTCCTGGACACATCGTCCTTATTTGAAAACACGATGGTGGGCGGCGCTATCAGTTTTTCCAATATTGCAACAGGCAACAGTGTCCTGCTGGCGACTTTGTCCTTCCATGCCGATGTAATGGGAAACACCTCTGTGGGTATTTTTTCGAATATGAAGGATTTGACTGAACTTAACGAAGGGCTTTTTTTCCCATGGCCCACTCCCCGTATTGACATGACGAGCTCAATCGAAATACCGGTTGCAGCCGTTCCCCTTCCTTCTGCTGCGTTTTTCCTGGGTTCAGGCGCGGGTTTGTTGGCGTTGCTTCGCAGAGTTTCTTAGTCATTACTAAAACGGAAACCGCAACAGCAAGGCCGCCCTTTTGTCATCGACCCAGACTTCCGGGGCAAAGCGGACGTCGGGGTTGGCAACCCTATAGGCGTTTAACAGGGTTTTACCAAGTACCAGGGACAACAACAGCTCTTTGCTGCATCCCGTTTCTTCCCGAACGAGGTTCGGATCGTACATGGGGGCACTGGGGTAGAGGTAATTTGACACAAGCGTATACATCAGGAAGTCGGCGCCGCTGAAAAACAACAGGGCCTTATTATAGGTGTTGGGTTGTTTTCGGTAGGATGCGAGGGCATAATCGAATGTGAACCCGGCCATGCGTTCGCCGCCCAAGGCGTAGGGCAGTCTTGATTCTTCAGGGATGCTCTCATAGGTGGAAAGGCCTACGTAAAAGTCGCCGTCCCTCCTGGTCAAGAAATGTATCCCGGCGCCCGTGGCGCCCACGTCTTGGGCCACCACCTGATGGCCCATTTCATGTAGAACCAGGTGGGTCGTATAGGCCGCTCCGATGGACACGATATCATTGAATTGAAAAGCATGTGCGGGTTGGATGGGCCTGACGGCAATCAGCCAGATCACAACTCCCCCGGCCGCCAAGACAAGCCGAATGTAACGTATGGTGTTCATGCGGTCCATTCCCCCAATGCTGCTGCTTTTGTTGATTTCGGCAGAAAAAGGCGGGGGCTTAAGGCGAACGTTGAAACAATCCCAATTCCGTTGAAAAGGCGCCGCCGGTCTGGTATAAAAAAAGCATGAGGCGTTGGATACAAGGGATTGTTTGTGCGTTTTTGTTGTCGGCAGCGCCCGGTATTGCCTGGGGATACATTATTCCCGCCCGGCAGATCCTGGGCTTTATGGTTGCACAGTTTGGGGCCGACCAGACATTGACCATTTTTCAGAAGACGGTTCTATACAGCCCGGATCTGGACGGTGGCATGCGGGAATTGGACGAAACCCTTTATTATCGGTTTCCCGACCAGTTCCGGTCCGAGGTCAAGAGGCCTGAACTCGAGAAGGTCCGGGTGGTTAACGATCAGGGGGCTGTGACCATTGTTGATGAACAGGTCGTGGGGGAAACCCAAGATCTGTTCGATCACTTTAAAGACCTGATCCTTTTTAATGATCCTGATTTACTGGGTAATGCCCTCAGCCGGCTTGGAGTCAATCTGGACATCGTGAGCTTGGGCAGGTTCAAGGATAGGCTTGCCTACGTTATCGGGGCCAGATATCCCGATGAAGCCGTTCCGCAATTGTGGGTGGACAAACAGGACTTTAGTCCCATCAGGTTCATCTTGAGCACAGACGCAGAAGGGGCTGAAAAGGAGATCGAGTACGCGGAGTACAGGACCCTGGACAAAAGAAAACGTTATCCGGCTCGGATTCTTTTTTTAGAGCAGGGTTCCCTGGTCCAAATGCATGTCTTGGAGGCCTTTGAGATCAATTCGCATCTTTCAGACGAGCTGTTTGATGTGTCCGATATGAAAGCCCGGTATGAGCCCGTGGTGCGCACCCGTGAGACGCCTTCCACGTCCTCGGAACTTGAGGAGGTCAAGAGAGGTATCCGGAATTTTCGGAAAATCTTTGAATAGGTTATGAGAGCGCCCCAATAATCCTTGCAATAACGATGCGTTGGATTTCCGATGTGCCTTCGCCGATTTCCAGGAGTTTTTGGTCCCGATAGAAGCGCTCAACGTCATATTCTTTCATGAGGCCGTAACCGCCATGCAGTTGCACGGCATGACCCGCCACCCGTCCCATGGCTTCGGAACAGTACAGTTTGGCCATGGCGGCCTCTTTGGTGAAAGGCAGATTCCGGTCCCTGAGCCATGATGCTCGGTAAAGAAGCAGTCTCGCGCATTCGATTTCCATGGCCATGTCTGCCAGTTTGAATGCGTTGGCCTGGAAGGTCGAAATAGGTCTGCCGAATTGGAAACGTTCTTTGGCATATTGCAGGGCCAGTTCATAACAGCCCTGTGCACCGCCAAGACCCATGGCGCCGATGCTGAGCCGACCGCCGTCCAACGTGGCAAGCATTTGTTGAAAGCCTTTGCCTTGTTGTCCAAGGAGGTTTGCTTTGGGGATGCGACAGTCCTGAAAATACAGTGCGCTGGTGTTTGAGGCGCGCCACATCATCTTGCCGTGCATGGGCTGGGCCGTATATCCGGGGGTGCCGGATTCTACGAGAAAACAGCTGAGTTCTTTGCGACCATCCGCTCCGGCGCCCGTTGAGGCCATGACGGTTACGCCGCCGGAGATGTCGGTGGAGGCGTTGGTGATAAAGATCTTGCTGCCGTTAAGAATCCAAGCGTCGTTGTCTAAAACGGCATAGGTTTGACAGGCCCCGGCGTCTGATCCGGCATCCGACTCCGTGAGCGCGAAACCCCAGAGCATGTTGCCGGAACACAGGGGGGGCAGGTATTTTTTCTTTTGATCTTCGTCGCCAAAGTAGTAGATTGGACCAATGCCAAGGGAATTGGCTGCCGCCACGGTTGCCGCCTGAGAGGCATCGACTCTGGCCAGCTCCTCCACGGCAATCACGTAGGAAAGATAATCAAGTTCCTGGCCGCCGTATTGTTCAGAAACAAAGGTTCCAAACAGGCCCAAATCGCCCATGGCTCTGGTGATTTCATACGAAAAGTGCTCGGTCTCGTCCAGTTCTTTAGCCTTAGGCCGTATTTCCTTTTCCGAAAAACTCCTGACGGATTCTCTCAATATTTTTTGTTCCGTGGAAAGCGAGAAGTCCATTGATTACCTCCTGAAGGCGAAATTGGGTCAACTGGATCAAGAAAACCAAATCCGCACCGGACGGATGCTTACTATCAAAAGGCGGTTCCGGCGTCAACCGCCCGGACAGATTTCCCGAAAAGACCAAAAAACCGGAAAACGCCGCAATTTTACAAAAATAAGTGTATTTCCGAGAAATACGATTATAATGCTTCCTTTTCGGATTAATTCGGTGTATTTTGAATTTGCTATTAAAGCGGGATGATATTAGATACAATGGTTTTGTTTCGGGTATAAACGGGTGCTTCTTGAATGATCGTCAATCGGCATGGCGATCTTGTCTTTTAAAAGGCTCAGTGGGTGCCAGCGTAGCTCAGCTGGTAGAGCTGCTGATTTGTAATCAGTCGGTCGGGGGTTCGAGTCCCTCCGCTGGCTCCATGGTGCTTGCTGGAGGGTGGGGTTCCCGAGCGGCCAAAGGGAACAGACTGTAAATCTGTCGGCGATGCCTTCGGAGGTTCGAATCCTCCCCCCTCCACCAAGCCTTCTGGCAAGTCGGTTGTAGGAGATGGCCGGATGTGACCGGGCATCGTGTGGACTACATGGACTACCTGCACTCTTCTTGCTGAATTCTGGTCGGGGAGTTACGTTTTTTTCAATTTTTTCGCGGGAATAGCTCAGTTGGCTAGAGCATCAGCCTTCCAAGCTGAGGGTCGCGGGTTCGAGCCCCGTTTCCCGCTCCATCTTGTTTGAGGCCCACGTAGCTCAGTCGGTAGAGCGCTTCCTTGGTAAGGAAG